>JAEZIA010000108.1 GCA_023416315.1 Actinomycetes bacterium | reverse complement strand
GGTGTTCCAGCAGGGCTGGAACGAACGGTCAGCGGAGCTGGCGTCGGCGACCTCCGAGCGGCTGCGCAGGCAGAAACAGGCCGGGCGGCTGCGCGACGACGTCGCGCCCGACGTGTTGCAGTGCTACCTGGACCTGGTGCTCGACGGTCTGGTGGCGCGGCTGGCGGCAGGAGAGGATCCGCAGCGCCTCTCGGCGGTGCTGGATCTGGTCGAGGATTCGGTGCGGGCCGACCGCCCCGAGGCCTAGCGGCGGGTGACGTGGTTCGGGCCACCGCGGCTGCGCATGGTGGTCCCGGACTCGCGCAGCAGCGCGTGGATCGAGCCGTACGACCGGCCCGTGGTCGCCACCAGGCTGCGGATGCTCGCGCCACCCTCGTAGGCGCTCCGCAGGTTGTTCAACAATTGGTCACGAGCTTCGTTTGGCTTCCTCATGATCACCCTCCCCGGTGGATCTGCGCCGATAGGCATGAGCGTAGGAGCGTGCGTCGGCGAGTTTGGGGGGAATGACCAAAAAGACTGTCAGGCAAGCTCGATGAGATCGCGATACTCGTCGGACCAGAAATCCTCGGTGCCGTCCGGGAGCAGCACCACCCTTTGCGGGTCGAGCGCCTCGGCTGCGCCCGGGTCGTGGGTGACCAGCACAACGGCGCCCTGATAGCTGCGCAGCGCGTCGAGAACCTGTTCGCGCGAGGCGGGATCGAGGTTGTTGGTCGGCTCGTCGAGCAGCAGCACGTTGGCCGTCGACGCCACCAGCCCGGCCAGGGCGAGTCGGGTCTTCTCGCCGCCGGACAGCGTGCCCGCCGGCTGATCGAGCTGCGGACCGGTGAACATGAACGCGCCGAGCAACCCGCGCAGGTCCTGTTCGCCGGTGTCCGGGGCGGCGTGGCGGATGTTCTCCCACACCGTCGCGTTGTTGTCGAGCGTGTCGTGTTCCTGTGCGAAATAACCGATCTTGAGCCCGTGGCCGGGTTCCAGGCCACCGGCGTCGGGAGTTTCGGTGCCCGCGATCAGCCGCAGCAGCGTGGTCTTACCCGCACCGTTGAGACCCAGCACGACGACCCGCGAGCCGCGATCGATCGCCAGGTCCACGCCGGTGAACACCTCGAGTGAGCCGTAGTTCTTGGTCAGCCCCTTGACCACCAACGGTGTCTTACCGCACGGCGCAGGCGTCGGGAACTTGATCCTGGCCACCTTGTCGGCCACCCGTTCGTCGTCCAACTGGGCGAGCATCCGCTCGGCACGACGCAACATGTTCTGCGCGGCAACGGCTTTGGTGGCCTTGGCGCCCATCTTGGCGGCCTGGGTGCGCAGCGCGCTGGCCTTCTTCTCGGCATTGGCGCGTTCCCGGCGGCGGCGTTGCTCATCGGTCGCGCGGGCGTCGAGATATTTCTGCCAGCCCATGTTGTAGACGTCGGCCTCACCGCGCACGGCGTCGAGGAACCAGACCCGGTTCACCACGTCGGCGAGCAGGTCGACGTCGTGGCTGATCACCACGAGGCCGCCGCTGTGGTTCTGCAGGAAGCCCCGCAGCCAGCCGATCGAGTCGGCGTCGAGGTGGTTGGTCGGCTCGTCGAGCAGCAGTGTCGTCGCCGATCCGGCTCCGGAATCACTGGCGGCGAACAGAATCCGGGCCAGCTCGACGCGTCTGCGCTGCCCGCCGGACAGCGTCCGCAGCGGCTGGGTCAGCACCCGTTCGGGCAGGCCCAGGCTCGCGCAGATCCGGCCTGCCTCGCTTTCGGCGGCGTATCCGCCGAGCGCGGCGAAGCGCTCCTCGAGCTGGCCGTAGCGGCGGACGGCCTTGTCCCGCAGGGTCTCGTCGACCACCTCGGCCATCAGCGCCTGCTGCTTCTCCAGATCCGAGAGCAGGGTGTCGAGGCCACGGGCCGACAGCACCCGGTCGCGGGCCAGCACGTCGAGGTCGCCTTCGCGGGGATCCTGCGGCAGGTAGCCGATCTCGCCGGTGCGTGTGACGGTGCCGGCGTACGGTTCACCCTCCCCGGCCAGGATTCGCATCGTCGTGGTTTTGCCCGCACCGTTGCGGCCGACCAGACCGATGCGGTCGCCGGGTTGCACCCGCAGCGCGGGGCCCTCGGCGAGGAGCAGCGTGCGCGCTCCGGCGCGGACCTCGAGGTCCGTTGCGGTGATCACGCTCTACTCCTCCATGGGGCTATTTCTCGTCGGTGAAGACCGGGGCGCGGTTCTCGGCGCGCGCAGCAACCGCCTCTTCGAAGTTGGCGGTGAGCAGGCGCACATAGAGCTGCCCGAGGCCCTCGGCCTGCATATGCCCTTCCAGGCTACCGGCGTCCAGTCCACTCCACAGCGTCCGCTTGGTCAACTCGATTCCGGGCCGGGAGAACGCTGCGATGCGGGTGGCGATCTGAAAACAGGCCGGCAACAACTCGTCCTCGGGCACCTGACGGGACACCAGGCCGATCCGTTCGGCCTCGGCGGCGTCGACGTCGCGGCCGGTGAGCATGATCTCGAACGCCCGCGACGACCCGATCGCCCGCGGCAGCAGGTAGCTCAGTCCCAGCTCGCTGGCGGTCAACCCGTTGTTGATGCCGGCGGCCCGGAAATAGGCGCCGCTGGCGGCGACCCGGATGTCGGCGGCCAGCGCCAGGCACAGCCCGCCGCCGATCGCGGCGCCGTTGACCGCGGCGATGATCGGCTGGTGCAGGCGGCGCATGGCGAGGATCACATCGTCGAGCAGCTCCATCGACCGCAGCCCGAACGACGGCCGGGTCAGCCCGGCGACGTGCGGTACCGAGCCTGCGGACTTGTGGTCGGCGCCCGAGGAGAAGCCCCGGCCTGCCCCGGTCAGCACGACCGCGCGCACCGAGTTGTCGTAGGACAGTTCGGTGAGGACTTCTTTGAGCGGCACCATGACGTCGAACGCCATCGAGTTCATCCGCTCGGGGCGGTTCAGGGTGACCAGAGCGATGTTGGGCTGCGGGGTGTCGACGAGGACGAAACCAGAGTCACGGATCACCCGTGCACGGTAACCCGGGAAGGGGTTTAGGCGTCCTTGGACTGAGACGCGATCGCCGCGTCGACGTCGAACTCCTTGACCTGGCG
>JAEZIA010000107.1 GCA_023416315.1 Actinomycetes bacterium | reverse complement strand
CAGGCAGGGCCGACGACCCTGCCGCCCGTTTAGCAGGACAACCGTACTGTTAGTATGGAGACGGATGTCGACACAGCCCGTCGGCATCGAGGACAACGCCGGGAGTTGATGTGAGCAGCAATGATTCGCTGAATTCGTATGACGCGCGCGACACGCTCGAAGTGGGCGACAACAGCTACCAGATCTACCGCCTCAACGCGGTCCCCGGCACCGAGAAACTTCCGTACAGCCTCAAGGTGCTGGCCGAGAACCTGTTGCGCACCGAAGATGGCAAGAACATCACCTCCGACCACATCGAGGCCATCGCCAACTGGGATCCGTCCGCCGATCCCAGCATCGAGATCCAGTTCACCCCGGCGCGGGTGATCATGCAGGACTTCACCGGCGTTCCGTGCATCGTCGACCTGGCCACCATGCGCGAGGCCGTCGGCGAACTCGGCGGCAACCCGGACCAGGTGAACCCGCTGGCTCCAGCCGAGCTGGTGATCGACCACTCGGTGATCATCGACGTGTTCGGCAGCGCGGACGCCTTCGAGCGCAATGTCGAGATCGAGTACTCCCGCAACGGCGAGCGCTACCAGTTCCTGCGCTGGGGGCAGGGCGCCTTCGACGACTTCAAGGTGGTGCCGCCCGGCACCGGCATCGTGCACCACGTCAACATCGAGTACCTGGCCCGCGTGACCATGGTGCGCGACGGGGTGGCCTACCCCGACACCTGTGTGGGCACCGACAGCCACACCACAATGGTCAACGGCCTCGGCGTGCTGGGCTGGGGCGGCGGCGGCATCGAGGCCGAGGCCGCGATGCTGGGCCAGCCGGTCTCGATGCTCATCCCCCGCGTCGTCGGGTTCAAGCTGAGCGGCGAGATCCAGCCCGGCGTGACCGCGACCGACGTCGTGCTCACCGTCACCGACATGCTGCGCAAGCACGGCGTGGTCGGCAAGTTCGTCGAGTTCTACGGCGAGGGCGTCGCCGAGGTCCCGCTGGCCAACCGCGCCACCCTGGGCAACATGAGCCCCGAGTTCGGCTCCACCGCAGCGATTTTCCCGATCGACGACGTCACCATCGACTACCTGCGGCTGACCGGGCGCAGCGATGAGGAGCTCGCACTGGTCGAGGCCTACGCCAAGGCGCAGGGCATGTGGCACAACCCCGAGCACGAGGCCGCCTACTCCGAGTACCTCGAACTGGACCTGTCCACCGTCGTGCCGTCGATCGCCGGACCCAAGCGCCCGCAGGACCGCATCGAGCTCTCCGACGCGAAGTCGGCGTTCCGCAAGGACATTCACAACTACGTCGAGAACGGCAACCCCGCCCCGCAGACCAAGCTGGACGAGGCCGTCGAGGAATCCTTCCCGGCCAGTGATCCCGCCGTGCTGTCGTTTGCCGACAACGGTTCCGAGCCGCTGCACTCCGCGGCCACCGGCGCCGAGGGCAGGCCCACCAAGCCGGTCAAGGTGCGCGCCGAGGACCGCGGTGAGTTCGTGCTCGACCACGGTGCCGTGGCGATCGCGTCGATCACCTCCTGCACCAACACCTCCAACCCGTCGGTGATGCTCGGCGCCGCGCTGCTCGCCCGCAACGCGGTCGAGAAGGGCCTGAGCGCCAAGCCGTGGGTCAAGACGTCGATGGCACCCGGTTCCCAGGTCGTCAGCGACTACTACGACAAGGCCGGCCTGTGGCCGTACCTGGAGAAGCTGGGCTTCTATCTCGTCGGCTACGGCTGCACCACCTGCATCGGCAACAGCGGCCCGCTGCCCGAGGAGATCTCGAAGGCCATCAACGACAACGACCTGACCGTGACCGCGGTGCTGTCCGGCAACCGCAACTTCGAGGGCCGCATCTCCCCCGACGTGAAGATGAACTACCTGGCGTCGCCGCCGCTGGTGATCGCCTATGCGCTGGCCGGCACGATGGACTTCGACTTCGAGAACGACCCGCTCGGCAAAGACCAGGATGGCAACGACGTCTTTTTGAAGGACATCTGGCCGTCGCCGAAGGACATCTCCGACACCATCGCCTCGGCGATCAACGAGGAGATGTTCAAGAAGAACTACGCCGACGTGTTCAAGGGCGACGAGCGCTGGCAGAACCTGCCGACGCCGTCGGGCAAGACCTTCGAGTGGGATCCGAACTCGACCTACGTCCGCAAGCCTCCGTACTTCGAGGGCATGCCCGCCGAGCCGCAGCCGGTCAGCGATATCACCGGCGCCAGAGTGCTTGCCCTGCTGGGTGATTCGGTGACCACCGACCACATCAGCCCGGCAGGCAACATCAAGGCCGGCACCCCGGCCGCGCAATACCTCGACAGCAACGGCGTGGATAAAAAGGACTACAACTCCTACGGTTCGCGGCGCGGTAACCACGAGGTGATGATCCGCGGCACGTTCGCCAACATCCGGTTGCGCAACCAGCTGCTCGACGATGTCTCCGGCGGTTACACCCGCGACTTCACCCAGGACGGTGGGCCGCAGGCGTTCATCTACGACGCCGCGCAAAACTATGCGGCGCAGAACATTCCGCTGGTGGTGTTGGGCGGCAAGGAGTACGGCTCCGGATCGTCGCGTGACTGGGCGGCCAAGGGCACCAGCCTGCTCGGCGTGCGCGCGGTGATCACCGAGTCGTTCGAGCGCATCCACCGGTCGAACCTGATCGGCATGGGCGTGATCCCACTGCAGTTCCCGGCCGGTGAATCTGCCGCGAGCCTCAAGCTCGACGGCACCGAGGTGTTCGACATCACCGGTATCGAGGAGCTCAACAACGGCAAGACGCCGAAGACGGTCCATGTCAAGGCCACCAAGGAGGACGGGAGCGCGGTCGAGTTCGACGCCGTGGTCCGCATCGACACCCCCGGTGAGGCCGACTACTACCGCAACGGCGGCATCCTGCAGTACGTGTTGCGCAACATGTTGCGGGCCGGCTAGCTCCGACGTGCCCAAGGTCAGCGAGGATCATCTGGCGGCCCGCCGTCGGCAGATCCTCGACGGCGCACGGCGCTGCTTCGCCGAGTACGGCTACGAGCAGGCGACCGTGCGCCGCCTTGAGCAGACCATCGGTCTGTCGCGCGGCGCGATCTTCCATCACTACCGCGATAAGGACACGCTGTTCTTCGCGCTGGCGCGCGAGGACGCGGCGCGGATGGCCGAGGTCGCCGCGCGCGAGGGCCTCATCCAGGTGATGCGCGACATGCTGGCCGCACCCGATCAATTCGATTGGCTGGCCACACGATTGGAGATCGCCCGCAAACTCCGCAACGACCCGGTGTTCCAGCAGGGCTGGAACGAACGGTCAGCGGAGCTGGCGTCGGCGACCTCCGAGCGGCTGCGCAGGCAGAAACAGGCCGGGCGGCTGCGCGACGACGTCGCGCCCGACGTGTTGCAGTGCTATCTGGACCTGGTGCTCGACGGTCTGGTGGCGCGGCTGGCGGCAGGAGAGGATCCGCAGCGCCTCTCGGCGGTGCTGGATCTGGTCGAGGATTCGGTGCGGGCCGACCGCCCCGAGGCCTAGCTGTACTGACCACGGACGTTGGTGACGGCGTGGTGAGGTGACAAGACGAAGACCTCCGAGTGGAGTGCGAGCTGTCTAGGAACGCTCACCGATCTCGGAGGTCTTCGTGGTTCACCGTAATGCCATCTTGTCTGAAACCGGCCGACTGTTATTGGCGCGCTGC
>JAEZIA010000076.1 GCA_023416315.1 Actinomycetes bacterium | reverse complement strand
CCTCAAGGAGGCTGCGGAGAAGGCCAAGATCGAGCTGTCGCAGGTGGCCCAGACGCAGATCAACCAGCCGTTCATCACCGCCACCGACGCCGGTCCGCTCCACCTCGACTACACGCTCTCGCGGGCGAAGTTCCAGGAGATGACCGCGGACCTGATCGAGCGGTGCAAGGTGCCGTTCGAGCAGGCCATCAAGGACGCCGGCATCTCCAAGGACCAGGTCGACCACGTGATCATGGTCGGCGGTTCCACCCGCATGCCTGCGGTGCAGGAGCTCGTCGAGAGCCTGACCGGGCGCGAGCCCCACAAGGGCGTGAACCCCGACGAGGTCGTCGCCATGGGCGCTGCCATCCAGGCCGGCGTCCTGAAGGGCGACGTCAAGGACGTCCTGCTGCTCGACGTCACCCCGCTCTCCCTCGGCATCGAGACCAAGGGCGGCGTGATGACCAAGCTCATCGAGCGCAACACCACGATCCCGACCAAGCGGTCGGAGACGTTCACCACGGCCGACGACAATCAGCCGTCGGTGCAGATCCAGGTGTACCAGGGCGAACGCGAAATCGCTTCGCACAACAAGCTGCTCGGCAGCTTCGAGCTGACCGGCATCCCGCCGGCTCCGCGCGGCGTGCCCCAGATCGAGGTGACCTTCGACATCGACGCCAACGGCATCGTGCACGTCACCGCCAAGGACAAGGGCACCGGTAAGGAGAACACGATCAAGATCCAGGAGGGCTCGGGCCTGTCCAAGGAGGAGATCGACCGGATGATCAAGGACGCCGAAGCGCACGCCGAGGAGGATCGCAAGCGTCGCGAGGAAGCCGACGTCCGCAACCAGGCCGAGTCGCTGGTCTACCAGACGGAGAAGTTCGTCTCCGAGCAGCGTGGCGCCGAGGGCGGGTCGAAGGTTCCCGAGGACACCTTGACCAAGGTGGACGCCGCGATCGCCGACGCCAAGACCGCGTTGGCCGGTACCGACATCGGTGCGATCAAGTCCGCGATGGAGAAGCTCGGTCAAGAGAGCCAAGCTCTGGGCCAGGCCATCTATGAGGCCACGCAAGCCGACCAGGCTGCCGGCGCCCCGGGCGGCTCGTCGTCCAACGACGACGTCGTGGACGCCGAGGTTGTCGACGACGATCAGGAGAACAAGTGAGTGAAGGTCACGCGGAAGAACCGGTAACTGTCACCGACAAGCGCCGAATCGACCCCCTGACCGGACAAGTTCGCGAGTCCTCCGGCCCGGCCCCCAGTGGGCCGGCGCCGGAGGCGGCGGGCGCCGGCGGGGAGCAGGCCGACAAGGTCGCCGAACTCACCGCCGACCTGCAGCGTGTGCAGGCCGACTTCACCAACTACCGCAAGCGGGCACTGCGCGATCAGCAGGTGGCCGGCGAGCGGGCCAAGGCCACCGTGGTGAGCCAGTTGCTCCCCGTGCTCGACGACCTCGACCGCGCCCGCAGCCATGGCGATCTCGAGACCGGCCCGCTGAAGTCGGTGGCCGACAAGCTCACCGCCGCGCTGTCCGGGCTGGGGCTGACGGCCTTCGGTGTCGAGGGTGACGAGTTCGACCCGTCGCTGCACGAGGCCGTGCAGCACGAAGGCGAGGGCTCCAAGCCGGTGCTGGGCACGGTGATGCGGCAGGGCTACAGGCTCGGCGATCAGGTGCTGCGGCACGCGCTCGTCGGCGTGGTGGACACCGTGGAGGATGAGCCGACGGGACCTAAGAGCGCCGACACGCCCGTCAACGGCGGCCAGACCGGCGCTCAGAACGCAGAATCGAATTAATAACCATGACAAACGGTGGAAGGAGGTGACGCGGCATGGTTCAACGCGAATGGGTTGAGAAGGATTTCTACAAGGTGCTCGGCGTCTCCTCTGACGCCAGCGACGCTGAGGTCAAGCGGGTCGCCAAGAAGTTGCTCGCCGAGAACCATCCGGACCGCAACCCCAATAACCCGCAGGCGGAGGAACGCTACAAAGAGGTCGGCGAGGCCAGGGACGTCCTGACCGATCCGGCCAAACGCAAGGAGTACGACGAGACCCGCCGCATGTTCGCCGGCGGTGGTTTCCGCCGCGGCAACGGCGGCGGCGGGTTCGGCGGATTCAGCGGCTATGGTGCCGACGGTGGCGAGTTCAATCTGAACGACCTGTTCGACACCGCCGGCCAGACCGGTGGCACGAACATCGGCGACTTGTTCGGTGGTCTGTTCGGGCGCGGCGCCCAGCCGCGGCCAAGCCGGCCACGGCGCGGCAAGGACCTGGAGACCGAGACCGATCTCGATTTCCTGGAAGCCACCAAGGGTGTTGCGATGCCGTTGCGGCTGACCAGCCCGGCACCGTGCACGAATTGCCATGGCAGCGGCGCACGTCCGGGCACCAGCCCCAAGGTGTGTCCGACCTGCAACGGCTCCGGGGTGATCAACCGCAACCAGGGCGCGTTCGGGTTCTCCGAGCCATGCACCGACTGCCGGGGCAGCGGCTCGATCATCGAGCACCCCTGCGACGAGTGCCACGGCACCGGGGTCACCACCCGGACCCGCACCATCAACGTGCGGATCCCGCCGGGCGTCGAGGACGGTCAGCGTATTCGGCTGGCAGGACAGGGCGAGGCCGGACTGCGGGGCGCTCCATCGGGTGACCTCTATGTCACGGTTCACGTCCGGCCCGACAAGGTGTTCGGCCGCGACGGTGATGACCTGACGGTCACGGTTCCGGTGAGCTTCACCGAACTGGCCTTGGGGACAACGCTTTCCGTGCCGACTTTGGAGGGCAAGGTTGGGGTGCGAGTGCCGAAGGGCACCGCCGACGGCCGGATCCTTCGGGTGCGTGGGCGCGGCGTGCCCAAGCGCGACGGCAGCCACGGTGACCTGCTGGTCACCGTCAAGGTCGCGGTCCCGCCCAACCTCGAGGGACAGGCGTTGGAGGCGCTGGAGGCCTACGCGGCCGCCGAGCGGTCCAGCGGTTTCGACCCGCGGGCCGGATGGGCAGGTAACCGCTGATGGCCGCCAACGACTCTCGGGAGAGCAGGACATTCCTGATCTCGGTGGCCGCCGAGCTGGCCGGTATGCACGCGCAGACCCTGCGCACGTACGACCGGCTCGGATTGGTCAGCCCCCAACGCAGTTCCGGTGGCGGACGGCGCTATTCGGAGCGCGACGTCGAACTGCTGCGCGAGGTGCAGCGGCTGTCACAGGATGAGGGCGTCAACCTGGCAGGCATCAAGCGGATCATCGAACTGACCAATCAGGTCGAGGCCCTGCAGTCCCGCCTGCACGAGCTGGCCCAAGAGGTCGAGTCGTTGCGGGCCAATCAGCGTCGTGATCTGGCGGTGGTACCGAAGAGCACGGCGCTGGTGGTCTGGAAACCGCGCGGTCGCTGACGCTCGGCGATTCGGCTAGCTCACCCGAATGACGAATACCGAGACGGCGGGCCGGCCCGGCTCCGCCGTGCGGTAGTCGCCGGTGCTCAGCGCGTTGGTCGGTGCGGCCATCGGTTCCAGCGCGACGACGTCGTCGTTGCCGGGCGCGAAGATCTGTGCCGCCGGGAAGCCCCGATCGAATACCACCTCGATACGCCGGTCACCGCCGGCGAGCGCGAACACCCCGCCGGGCGGCACGCCGGCGAAGCCGTCGTCAAATGTCTTGTCGCCCAATTTCTCCGAGTAGGCGGGCCAGTCCCGAACCTCCCCGGTCGGCAGGCCCCGATCGTCGACGGGCCGGTGGCGCAGCGGCGGCGTCTGCAGCGTCCAGTCCGCGCGGGCGACACCCGGAATCGTCAGGTACGGGTGGAAGCCGTAACACAACGGCACCGGCGCCGACGCGGTGGCGGTGACCGTGGTCTGCACCACCAGCGCCCGGTCGGCCAGCGTGACGTCGAGGCTGACGACATGTGGGAACGGGAAGCTGGCCAGCAGGGCCGGGCGGCTGCCGAAGTCGAGGTCGGCCGTCAGCCGATTGGCCGACTGCTCGGTCACCGCCCAGCCCGGGTAGCCGGCGAGCACGCCGTGGATCGGCACGCCGCTGGAGTCGTCGCGCACGCCGCCCAGTCCCGGGGTCAACGTCACCGCGCCGCCATCCACGCGATAAGTGTTGGCGCTCAACCGATTAGCCCACGGATACAGGATAGGAATGCCGAGGGTCTTGGCGTCGCTCAGATAGGCCGCGAGGCCGTGACGTTGGCCCAGCAGCTCGACGCCGTCATCGGCCAGCGAGGTGCAGATCATGCCCGCCGACGGCACATAGGTGGCAGCCAGCGGTGAGGATGGATCGCGCAGGACGACGGACGGCAACTCGGCCATCGTCGAATCCTATCGGTGCGCTATTGGCTCGGCGGGCCCAGAACACCGTCGCGACGGGCCCGCCCCAGGTTCGCCATCACCCGGTCGACCACGGTGGCGTAGGCGGCACCGCTGTTGAGGATGTCGTCGCGATCCTGATGGCGGAGGTAGCTGTCCAGCCGGCGTTCCAGCGGCCAGTCCCAATAGGTCCGCTCGGTGTAGGGGGAGCACAGGAACTCCCAGGCGATGGCGTCGAGTTCGCGGGCGTCGGCCTGGTCGGTGGGACCGGCAAGCGTCATCTCAACCCCTCACTGCCACCCCCGCCCACAGCCATCATCGTCCTCGCCGCGGCGAATCGGAAGAGTCAACGTCGAGGAACTGTCAGGGCAGCGGATCGTGCTGGATGCGCTCGGCCGGCGCGCCCTTGGCCAGCAGCGCGTCGCGGGTGGCGCGCACCATGGCCGGACCGCCGCAGATCAGGATCTGCCGATCACCCCAGCCGCCGTATTTGGTCACCACCTCGGGCAGCCGGCCGGTCTGGCGCACGTGCAGGCCGCGGGGCGGCTGGACGTCGGGGTAGTCGCCGGCCCACGGCGGATCGGTGGGGTACTCCGACACCGGTGACACCGACAGCCACGGGTTGGAGGCCGCAATCTCCCAGAGGGTCCGCAAGTCGTACAGCTCGCACGGATACCGGGCGCCGAAGAACAGATGCACGCGGGGGTTCTCGCCGAATCGGCACAGATCCATGATCAGTGCGCGCAGCGGCGCCAGACCGGTGCTGCCCGCGACCATCAGCACGTCGCCGCCGTCGCGGTCGACTTCCATCGCCCCGTGCGGGCTGGACAGCCGCCAGCGGTCCCCGGGCCGGGTCTCGTCCACCATCGCGTGGCTGACCATGCCGCCGGTCACCGAGCGCACATGGAACTCGATGAAGCCGTCCGGGTCCGGCGGCATCGCCGGCGACAGATACCGCCAGCGCCGCGGCCACTGCGGGATCTGGACATTGACGTACTGGCCCGGGTGATAGGGCATCGGACGGTCCAGATGCAGCCGCACAACCGCGAGATCGCGGGACACCCGGTGGTGTTCGAGGACGGTGCCGTCCCACCACGCGGGTCCGTCCTCGGCGTCGGCGGCGCCGGCCATGATGCCGGTGATCAGGTTGATGGCCTGGGTGGCGGCGTCGTCGACCGCCGGTGTCCAGTCGGCGCTCAGATGGCTGCGCATCGCGGAGTACCAGGCTTGCCGCATGCTGTCGTAATGCCGTTGGGTGACACCGTATTTGCGGTGGTCGCGGCCGAGCTGTGCGAGGAAGCTCACCGGGGCCTGGGCGCGCTGGGCGACGAACTCGCCGAACACCCAGTGCATGGCTTGGCCGAACGCGGCCCGTTGGGGCGCGAGCTCGGGCGGGAACAGATCCCGCACTTCGGTGTCGAGGGCGAACCACCGGGTATAGAGGCGCTGAAGCAGGTCATGGGACGGCGACCGCGGGGACCCCGAGTCTGCGAACGCAGCCTGCAGCACCGCAAGCGCATCGCGATCCTCCAGACCCACGGCCGCGAGTGTAGGCGCGCGGGCTATAGGCCGTGAATGCCCTTGTACAACACCATGACGCCGATCACGACCAGGATCACCGCCACCAGCGTCGCGTGCTGGGCCTCCATCCAATCCTTGAGTCTGGTCAGCGGTTCGTCGAGCCGCTCGCCGGCCACCAGATAGGCCAGCACGGGCAGCGCCACCGAACAAGCCGCGACGGCGGTGAACACCGCGTTGGCGGTCCACGCGCCGGTGGTGCCC
>JAEZIA010000204.1 GCA_023416315.1 Actinomycetes bacterium | reverse complement strand
GGGCTCGACCGCCCGATCGGTCGGTCGAGCCCGCGACATCGAGCCCGGCCACCGCCGGGACGGCATCGCGCTGGGAATGCTGGCGGTCGCGGTGGTCATCGCCGCCAGCTCGTGGTTCGACGCGGCGCGGCCGGTGGGCGCGTGGATCGACTCGGTGCTGCGCACCATGGTCGGCGGTGCGGTGGTTCTGCTGCCGCTCGCGATCGCGGTGATCGCGGTGCTGCTGATGCGCACCGAACCCAACCCTGATGCCCGGCCCCGGCTGATCCTGGGCTGCGCCATGATCGCGCTGCCGGTGCTGGGCCTGTGGCACCTGTGGTCGGGTGCGCCGCTGGATCCCGCAGACCGGCAACGGGCCGCCGGCTTCATCGGGTTCGCCATCGGCGGCCCGTTGTCCGACGGACTGACCGGGTGGATCGCCACGCCGTTGCTGATCCTCGCCGCGCTGTTCGGGCTGCTGCTGCTGACCGGCACCACGATCCGCGAGGTGCCCGAGACGCTCTACGCGATGTTCAGCACGCGCGGTCACTACGACGACGAGGACGACGAGTACTACGACGACGAGCCGGAGGACGCGGCACCGGCCGAGCCGGAGGACTTCTCCGACGGCTACTACGACGATCCCCGGTCCTACACCGACGAGGCGCCGGCCTGGCCGGGCGCGCAGGGACCGGTCGGCACGCCGCTGGACAACTACCCCCTCGACGAGGACGCGCCCACGGTTCCCGAGCCAAAGGCGC
The DNA here is from genome assembly GCA_023416315.1 of Actinomycetes bacterium. Lineage (GTDB taxonomy): Bacteria > Actinomycetota > Actinomycetes > Mycobacteriales > Mycobacteriaceae > Mycobacterium. The sequence goes on along the minus strand of JAEZIA010000204.1, from coordinate 6,366 downwards.
GGCGGAAGAAGGCCGCCCCGAAACCGGAGGCCCCGGCGGAGGACAAGGACACCAAGGTTCTCGACCGCGTCGTCGAAGGGCCGTACACGCTGCCGTCGCTGGACCTGCTGGTGGCCGGCGACCCGCCGAAGCGCCGCAGCGCGGCCAATGACCAGATGGTCGAAGCGATTTCGTCGGTGCTGGAGCAGTTCAAGGTCAACGCGTCGGTGACCGGCTGCACCAGGGGACCGACCGTCACGCGCTACGAGGTCGAGCTGGGCCCCGGCGTCAAGGTCGAGAAAATCACTGCGCTGCAACGCAATATCGCCTACGCGGTGGCCACCGAGAGCGTCCGGATCCTCGCTCCGATCCCGGGCAAGTCCGCCGTCGGTATCGAGGTGCCCAACACCGACCGCGAAATGGTGCGTCTGGCAGACGTTCTCACCGCTCCGTCCACCCGTGGCGATCACCGTCCGCTGGTGATCGGGCTGGGCAAGGACATCGAGGGCCACTTCGTGTCGGCGAACCTCGCCGATATGCCGCACCTGCTGGTGGCCGGCTCGACCGGCTCGGGTAAGTCCAGCTTCGTCAACTCGATGCTGGTCTCGCTGCTGGCCCGTGCCACGCCGGAAGAAGTGCGGATGATCCTCATCGACCCGAAGATGGTGGAACTCACGCCGTACGAAGGCATTCCGCATCTGATCACGCCGATCATCACCCAGCCGAAGAAGGCCGCCGCGGCGCTGGCCTGGCTGGTCGAGGAGATGGAGCAGCGCTACCAGGACATGCAGGCCTCGCGGGTGCGGCACATCAAGGACTTCAACGCCAAGGTGCGCTCGGGGGAGATCACCGCGCCGCTGGGCAGCCAGCGGGTGTACAAGCCGTACCCGCTGATCCTGGCCGTCGTCGACGAGCTCGCCGACCTGATGATGACCGCGCCCCGCGACGTCGAGGACGCGATCGTGCGGATCACCCAGAAGGCCCGCGCGGCCGGTATCCACCTGGTGCTGGCCACTCAGCGGCCGTCGGTCGACGTGGTCACCGGCCTGATCAAGACCAACGTGCCTTCGCGGCTGTCGTTAGCGACGTCGTCGCTGACCGACAGCCGGGTCATCCTGGACCAGCCAGGCGCTGAGAAGCTGATCGGCATGGGCGACGGCCTGTTCCTGCCGATGGGCGCCAGCAAGCCCGAGCGGTTGCAGGGCGCCTACGTCAGCGACGAGGAGATCCACGCCGTCGTGCAGGCCTGCAAGGACCAGGCCGAGCCCGAGTACACCGAGGGTGTCACCAGCGCCAAGCCGAGCGGCGAGAAGTCCGACGTCGACCCCGACATCGGTGACGACATGGACGTCTTCCTACAGGCGGTCGAGCTGGTGGTGTCCTCGCAGTTCGGCTCGACGTCGATGCTGCAGCGCAAGCTGCGGGTCGGCTTCGCCAAGGCCGGCCGGCTCATGGACTTGATGGAGACCCGCAGCATCGTCGGGCCCTCGGAGGGGTCGAAGGCCCGCGAGGTGCTGGTCAAGCCGGACGAACTGGCCGCGACCCTGATGGCGATCCGCGGCGGTGGTGCCGCCGACGAGGACGAGGACGACACCAGTAACTACGACGACGAAAACTTCTGACGCTCAATCAGCTTGCAGCACTCTGCAATCGGATGCCCCATGCACGCCGCACTCGGTGGATGACATCGCTTCGGCGATGATCGGCCAGCACGCGAACCAGGATCCAGCCGATCGATATCAGGTAATCCTGCCGCTCCACGTCGACGTAATAGGCGCTCCGGCTGGTGCGATGATGCTCCCCGTCGTACTCGACGGCAATCCGGACATCGGGCCACCCCATGTCCAGGTAGTACCAGCGGCCATTCGGCCGCGCGACGGGGATCTGCGTCTCTGGCCGCGGAAAGCCGGCGGCGATGAGGTCCAGGCGCAGGTAGGTCTCTCGCGGTGACTGCGCACCGGAGTCGACCGCGTTCAGCAGGGACGGCAGTTTTCGGATGCCGCGTAGATGTGGATGAGCGTCGGCGACGGCCAGGACATCACCGGCAGTGAAGTGGGTGGCGTTGGCCAGCGCGTCCAGGTCCGCGATCGCGCGACGGCCGGTGCCGCGGCGTCCCAGTTCGAACGCGGTCCGTGCGACGGTGGTGACCGGTAGACCGCCGCAGTCGGTGAGTTCGTTGGTCGGCAGCGTCTCACGGCGTGTGACGATCCCGCGCGGACTGCGATTGTTGGTGAAGTTCAGCTCGATCGGGGTGTCGGCGTCGACCCATCGCGCACCGTGCAGGGCCGCCGCGGCACGGCCCGTGATCGTGGCTTGTCGTCCCGACCACAACCACGCCGCCGTGGTGCGGTCGCGCAGTGTCAGGGCTCCCAATGGGGCGTAAACGTCAGGGAAGAGCCGCTGGTAGGACTTCACCAACTGATTGCGCATCACCCGGCCTGCGGCCACTGCTTCTGAGCCAATGATCACGCGGGTCATGAGAGCTGAGCGTGCCAACAGCAGCCGCGGCTCGACTCCGCCATCCACAGGGGCATTCATTGAGCGCTCACGCTGCGAAATCGGGCCGATTCGCTGCGTCACCGCTCATTCAACGCGCTACAGGATCAGCAGCATCCGGGTATTGCCGAGGATGTTCGGCTTGACGTACGACAGGTCGAGGAACTCCGCGACACCGATGTCGTAGGAACGGCACATCTCCTCGTAGACCTCGGAGGTCACCGGGGTGCCCTCGATCTCGGTGAAACCGTGCCTGCCGAAGAACTCGGTCTCGAAGGTCAGGACGAACAGCCGCTGCAGCTGTAGCTCGCGCGCCACCTTCAGCAGCTGATCGACGATCGCGTGGCCGATGCCGCGACCCTTGACCTTCGGGTCTACCGCGACCGTGCGCACCTCGCCGAGATCGGCCCACAACACGTGCAGCGCCCCGCAGCCGACGACCTCGCCTGCGACCTCGGCCACCCAGAACTCCTGGACCGCCTCGTAGAGCGTGACCAGGTTCTTCTCCAGCAGGATGCGACCCGCATAGATGTCGACAAGACGCTTGATGTCGGCGACATCCGAGGTACGGGCACGGCGCACGACGACATCAGAGCTCACGGGTGCAGAGTATCGGGCGTCGGGCGCCCGACTGCCAACCGATATTCTGGTGTCCGTGTCGGGACAACCCCAAACCGGTCCGGCGGTCCCGCGTGTGCGGGTGGCCAACGTCGCCAACCTGCTGACCGGCATCCGTCTGGTCCTGGTCCCGATCTTCCTGCTGTTCCTGTTCGCCGGGGACGGGCATGAATTCGCCAGTCGGATAACCGCTTTCATCATCTTCACGGTCGCGGTGATCACCGATCACTTCGACGGCTCGCTGGCACGCACCTACGGGATGGTCACCGAGTTCGGCAAGCTCGCCGACCCGATCGCCGACAAGATGCTGATCGGCGCCGCACTGATCGGGCTCTCGATGCTCGGGGACCTGCCGTGGTGGGTGACGGTGGTGATCCTGCTGCGCGAACTCGGCATCACAGTGCTGCGGTTCGCGGTCCTGCGGCACGGCGTAATCCCGGCCAGCCGCGGCGGCAAGCTCAAAACCTTGGTGCAGGCAGTCGCGATCGGGCTGTTCGTCCTGCCGCTGCACAGCTGGCCGTCGGCCTGGCACACCACCGCCTGGGTGATCATGTTGGCCGCGGTCGTCCTGACCGTACTCACCGGTGCCGACTACGTGGTGTCGGCGATCAAGGACTCCCGTGAGCGACCCGCTGGTCGATGACGGTGCCCGCGCACTGGTCGCCCTGCTGACCGCCCGCGGCGACACCGTGGCGACCGCGGAATCGCTCACCGCCGGGCTGCTGGCGGCCACCCTCGCCGGAGTGCCCGGGGCCAGCGTCGTCTTGGCCGGCGGCCTGGTCACGTACACCGTCGAGACCAAGATCTCGTTGGCCGGCGTGCCCCGCGCGCTGCTCGACGAGGTCGGTCCGGTGGCTGCACCGACCGCGGCCGCGCTGGCCGAAGGCGCACGCGACCGGTGTGCGGCGACCTGGGGAGTCGGCCTGACCGGGGTGGCCGGCCCGGAGCCGCACGGCGGACATCCGGTCGGTGCGGTCTACCTGGGGCTCGCCGGGCCCGGGGCGACGGAAGTTGCCGAGCTGCAGCTGGACGGCTCGCGCTGGGACATCCGGCTGGCCGCCGTGCAGGAGGCGATCGGGCGGCTGCACCGCCTGGTCGAGCGCACCTGAGAAACCTGGGAACCAATTCAGGCGTCCGCGACGTTGCATTAGTCGTAGCAACTCTTGGAGGAGGGACACCCGAATGGCGGTACTGCTGCGTGAGGTGATCGGCGACGTGCTGCGTGACGCCCGCACTTCGCAGGGACGCACCCTTCGTGAGGTGTCCGATTCGGCCCGCGTGAGCCTGGGATACCTGTCCGAGGTGGAGCGCGGCCGAAAGGAAGCCTCCAGTGAGTTGCTCAGTGCGATCTGCACGGCCCTGGACGTCCCGCTGTCGCGGGTGCTGACCGACGCCAGCGAGAAGATGGCCGACCGCGAGCGAATCGCCCGGTTGACCGCGGTGCCCGCGCAGGACAGCGCAATCGACGTCGCCACCAAGGTGGTCATCCCGCATCCTGTCGCGATGGCCGTGGCCTGAGGTTTCGACCGGTCAAGACCGGGTCACACGCCCACAAGGGTGTGGCCGGGCACGGTTAACCGATAAATTGGGCACGACCCCCGAACTGCGGCACTCGATACGAAGACGGAGCAATTGACGTGGCAAATCCGTTCGTCAAGGCGTGGAAGTACCTCACAGCGCTGTTCAACTCGAAGATCGACGAATACGCCGACCCGAAGGTGCAAATCCAGCAGGCGATCGAAGACGCCCAGCGCCAGCACCAGGCACTGACCCAGCAGGCCGCCCAGGTCATCGGCAACCAGCGCCAGCTGGAGATGCGGCTGAACCGCCAGCTCGCCGATATCGAGAAGCTGCAGGTCAACGTCCGTCAGGCGCTCACGCTGGCCGACCAGGCGGTGGCGTCCGGGGATGCCGCCAAGGCCACCGAATACAACAACGCCGCCGAGGCGTTCGCCGCCCAGCTGGTGACCGCCGAGCAGAGCGTCGAAGACCTCAAGGGCCTCCACGACCAGGCGCTGCAGGCCGCCGGACAGGCCAAGAAGGCTGTCGAGCAGAACGCGATGGTGCTGCAGCAGAAGATCGCCGAGCGCACCAAGCTGCTCAGCCAGCTCGAACAGGCCAAGATGCAGGAGCAGGTCAGCGCGTCGCTGCGGTCAATGAGCGAGATCGCCGCACCGGGCAACACCCCGAGCCTCGACGAGGTGCGCGACAAGATCGAGCGCCGCTACGCCAACGCGATGGGCGCCGCCGAGCTGGCCCAGAACTCGGTGCAGGGCCGCATGCTCGAGGTGCAGCAGGCCAGCGTGCAGATGGCCGGCCATTCCCGACTCGAGCAGATCCGCGCCTCGATGCGCGGTGAGGCGCTGCCCGCCGGCGGTAATGCCGCCCCGGCCACCCCCGCCACGCCGGCCAGCACCCCCGAGCCTGAAAAACCCATCGGCCAGTAGGAGGCGATCACTCGATGGCGGTGACACCTTTTTTATCGCGGCAATGGCGTTCGGTCATGCAGCGCGGGATCGACACCGTCAGCGAGTACGCCGACGTGGCGGCCCAGAAACTCAGTGCCGTCTCCGATCCGCGCGCGCGTCTGCTGCGCAAGCGGCGGTGGGCGTTGCGCCTCGGCGGGTTCTTCTCGTTCGCGACGGTGTTCTGGGTGGCAGTCACGGGGCTGCTCGCCACCTGGAGCGTCCCGGTGTGGGGGCTGATCATCACCGGCGTGATCGCCGCCGGTGCCGCGGTGCCCGCCACGTTGTTCTTGCTGCGCTACCGCTGGCTGCGCGGTGAGCCGCTGCCGCCGCCACGTCAGGTCAGCGGCCGTCGACTGCCCCCGCACGGCTCGGCGGCCCGGCCGTCGATGTCGGCGCTGGGTGCCTCCGAGCGCGGCTTTCACTCACTGCTCGGCGTGATGACCCGCGGAAATATGTTGCCGCCGGAGGAGATTCGCGAAATCATCGCGGCGGCCGAGCGCACGTCGGCGACCATGGCGGCCACCGCCGCCGAGGTGGTGTCGATGGAACGCGCCGCGGCCGAAACGCCGCAGTCGCAGTCCTATCTGGCCCCCACGATCAACGCCTTCACCGCGCAGCTCAACACCGGTGTGCGTCAGTACAACGAAATGGTCACCGCCGCAGCGCAACTGGTGTCGTCGGCCAACACCGGCTCGATGTCGAGTTCGCCGATGTCGGCGCAGCGCTACCGCAACGAGCTCGCCGGCGCGACGGATCGGCTGATGGGCTGGGCGCAGGCCTTCGACGAGCTGGGCCAGCTCCGCCG
>JAEZIA010000089.1 GCA_023416315.1 Actinomycetes bacterium | reverse complement strand
TCGCCACGGAGGCGGCCGCAAGCAGAGGGCAAAGGCGCTGATACGAACGCTGCAGCCGACTCATGTGATCCCCCCGAGGTCGATCGACTAATAGTGAGGCTAGCTGACACTTAGGTCAATATCAGGTACTTCTAAGCATCAACTCAGGTGTGTCGCGGGTCACATCAGGCGTACCGTGGAAGGCGTCTCGAGAAGGGAGACGCGATGAAGGGCGCATATCGCGATCCGGTGGATCACTCCCGAACAACCCAACCGCACGCCGGCGAATCGTTCATCGACACGCTCTGGCTGCCCGGCCTGTTCCTCATCGGCCTCGGCGTGGTGGGTTTGGTCGGAGTCATCGCGGCGTTGGCGTACAACCACCACGAGTTGTTGATGATGCTGGGCTCGATCGCGGCAGGCCTGCTGATTGTCGGCGCGCTGTTGATCATGGCCGAGCACCACCGGGTGGTGCGTGTCGAGCAGCGCTGGATGGCCGAACATCCCGGCCACACGCATCACCACACGGCGTAGGTGGATGCCGCCTCTGGCACCCGGCAGGCGCCCGGGCGCCGACTAGCTTTGTGCGTCGATCGAGAACCCATTATCTGCGGGTTTTCCCAGCGCGCATTTGCTGATAATGACTCAGGTGTCAATTTCCCGGTAACGGTTGTGAATCAGTTCACAGTTCTCTATTGCCTGCAATTCGGCACGTGAACAGTATTTATGTCGATCCGACTGACAGTGTTCTGCGAGATCACGGTGTGCACCCCGGCGATCCCCTAATCCCCTAATGGGGATTGCTGGAATATCCCGGTACTACCCGTATCGGGTAGGGGACCACGCCCCATTTCGGGGTGCGGGTGTTCTCCATACCGTGACTAGTAATCACCGGGCGGGGCCGGCGATCGAGCTTTCCGAAGACTAGGAAGGAACGTCCAATGGACTCCCTGCTCCAATTCATCCTTGACCTGTTCAACAACGAGTCGTCAGCGCAGAGCTTCGTGGCGGACCCGAACGCGGCGCTGGCGAACGCGGGTCTGGCCGATGTCAGCCCCGAGCAGATTCAGTCGGTTGCCGCTTCCGCAATCCCGGGCCTCGAACTGGCCGGGGCGGACCCGGTGTCCGGTCTGGCTCAGGCCGTCTCGAACCAGTTCGGCTTCGCGCCGGTGGACGGACTTCTGTCGGCCCCGGGCGCGGTGGCCGGGGTGGTCGCCGACCAGGCGCTGAACGTCGGCCTTGACGGCGGCTCGAATCTGGCCGCCGCAGTGGGTGACGGCATCGGTGTCGGCCTGGGCCAGAGCCTCGGTGCCGGACTCGGTGCCGCGCTCGGCGGCGGCCTGGAGACCGGAGTCGGCCTGGGCACCGGGCTCGGTGGCGGTTTCGGCACCGGCGGCGGTTTTGAGACCGGCCTGGGTGCTGCAGTGGGTGCCGGTTTCCAGGCCGGGATGAGCGTCGAGGTCGAAGCGGGCTTCAACGCCGGACTGGGCGCTGAGGTCGGCGGTGGCACCGAATTCGGTGGCCAGACTGGGGTTGGTCTGGGCAGCGGCTTCGGCACCGGTTTCGGCACCGGATTCGGCGTCGGCGGCGGTGCCGAGCTGGGCGGCGGTTTCGATGCCGGGCTGGGCGGCGGATTCGACGGTGGTACTGAGTTCGGCGGGCACACCGGCGCGGGACTGGGCACCGGTTTTGGCACGGAGTTCGGCGCTGGTGGCGGCTTCGAGAGTGGCGTCGAGTTGGGCGGACACAGCGGGATTGGTGTCAACACCGGATTCGACGGCGGTGCCGGGGCGGGCATCGGCGGCGGCACGGAGATCGGCGGCGGCGTGAATGCCCACGGCCACACCGGCGCTCAGCTCGGCGGGGGCGTCAACGCGGGCAGCGGCTTTGCCGCAGGCGGCGCCGGCCAGTTGGCGGGCGGCGCGCAGATCAACGACCGGGCCCGCGTCGTCGACGCGAACGACGGTGAAACCGATCGACGTACGACGCTGAGCGGTAGCACCAGCGCCAGCGGATCCGGTAGCGGTGCGGCCGGTGTCGGAACCGGGACCGGCTTGGGCGCGCAGGAAAATGTGAATTTCAACAGCTCGTCCAATGTCGGCTTCAGCAGCCCGCTCGGCGGCGCCAGCATCGGCAACCAGACCGCCGCGGCAGGTGGCGGAGCGATCGGCCTCGGCGGTGCCGGGCTGACCGCGGCCGGCAACACGGCGGCGAGCAGCACGACCGCCGCCGCGTTCGCCAGCCCGCTCGGCGCTGCGACGGCGAGCGCGCAAGCCGCTGCGAGCAACACCGCAGCAGCGAGTTTCCTCCACAACGACGGTGCGGCCCTGGGCGGGCAGACCAACGTCGCCGCCGGCTTCGGTGGCCAGAGCAACCTGGGTGGCGTGATCGGTGGCCAGTCGAACCTCGGCAGTGCCCTCGGCGGACAGACCCACGTCGAGGCGTCGGAGACGTCGACGGCGCACGCAGGCGGCCACACCGGCATCACCGGCCAGACCGGCATCGCCGGCGGCGCCAGTGCCTCCGGCGGCGGCAGCGCGAACTTCCTCAACCAGGACGCAGCGAACCTGAACGTGCACAACTCCGTTCAGGCGGCCGGTTCGACGAGCGGCTCCTCCGCGGCGGATCACGTGTCGGCCGGCGGCAGCACCTCGTTCCAGAACGTCTTCGGCGGGCAAGCCGGCTTCTTGGGCCACGACTCCGCGGCTCTGGGCGGGAATGGCTCGGTCAACGCCGGTGCCGGCGCAGCCGGGTCAGCGACCACTGCGGGTTCGGCGACGGCTCCGTCGCAGGGCAGCGTCATCCACACCGGCGGCTCTGCGACCGGCGGCGGGCAGGCTTCGGCCGGCTCCAACGGCGGCTCGGTGATCACCACGACCCAGGGCAGCGCCAACGCCGACAGCTCGAGCTCGGTTGGCAGCAGCCACAACTCGGCCACCGTCGATCAGCATTCGGGATTCGACGCCTCAAGCCACGCTGCGGCGACTCCCGCTCCGGACCACTCCGCCTACGACCAGTCGTCGCACGCGAGCACCGACTACTCGAGCCACTCGCTGTTCGACAGCAGCCACGACACACCTGCTTCGCACAGCCAGGCGAGCACCGACCTGTCGTCGCACAACCAGTTCGATCAGCACATGGGGTTCTAACCCAACAAGGCTTGACACGAATCGGTGGGGACCGCATGGTCCCCACCGATGTGTTTGCGCTGCAGATCAATCCGCGACTTCGGCGAACTCCGCGGTTCGTGCCAGTGCCTGCCTGGCGTAGGCGCGCACGTCGGCGTCGGTGTCGTCCAACGCACCGAGCAGCGCGTCATGGGCGGCCGGTAGTGATACCCACCGGGTCAGGCCGAGCACCGCGGCCTTCCGGACGTCCAGGTGCCGATCGACCAGTGCCCGGACCAACAGCTCCACCGAGGTCTCGTCGGCACCGGACAGTGCCCGCACGGCTCCCACCCGGATCTGCCAGGCGGTGTCGCGCAGCGCCTGCTCGATCAACGGCAGATCGGAGCTCTCGCAACCGACCGAGCCGAGCGCGGCCAAGGCGGCGGCACGCACCAGGGGGTCCGGGTCGGCGGTGAGCTGACGGACCGCGGCCGGACCGCTGGCCAGCGTGCCAAGGCCATTGGCTGCGGCGATGCGCACCTCCCGGTTCTCGTCCCCGGCGGCCGAGGCCACCCCGTCGGAGTCGTCCACCGACACCAACGCCCGTACCGCCTCGATCCGCACCCGGTGATCGGCATCGGCCAGCGCGGCCCGGAAGCTGTGCACATCACCGACCCGCCGGAAGCTGAGCAGATACAACGCCGCGCTGCGCACGACCGGGTCCGGTGACGTCAGAAGGGGATGCGCCGCAGCCGGATCGGGAAGCACCTCGACCAATTCGCGCACACCGTCGGCGGCGGCGCCGCGAACCCCGGCGTCGTCATCGGCCAGCGCCGCGATCAAGGCACCCGCGTACCCGTCGCAGAGGTGTTCACTCAGCGCGGCGACCGCGGTGCGGCGCACCGCGGCGTCAGGATCGGACAGGAATTCGGCGAGATCCTCGAGCGACGGCGATTCCAACGCCAGCACCGCCGCGATCCGCGGCGACGGCGGCTGGGTGGGCGGCCGGATCACCGTAGCCGCCGGTGTCGACGCCCAGTGCCGGTCGTGGGCGATCGTGGGTTGCGCCACCGGGATCGCTTCGGTCTCACCCGACGGCAGCTCGTCGAGGCCGGGCACCGGAACGAAATACGGGGCGACCGGGCGTTTGAGGAACTCCATTGTGCCGTCAGCTGTCTTGCGCAGGTTCAGGTGATAGCGCCAGTTGACGTCGTCGCGATCGGGCACGTCGGAACGGTCGTGGTACAGGCCCCACCGGGATTCGGTGCGCGTCAGTGACGAGCGGGCCGCCATCTCCGCGCAGTCCCGGATGAACGACACCTCCACCGCGCGCATCAGCTCGTGCGGGGTGCGGGCGCCGATCTGCGCGATCTCGTCGTGCATCCGCTCGAAGGTGTCGACGGCGATGGCCAGCTTGGTCGCCGTCTTCGGCGGGGCGACATAGTCGTTGACGAACCGCCGCAGCTTGTACTCCACCTGCGGTTGCGGCGGGCCGTCCGGGTGGTGCAGTGGGCGGTACACCAGGTCGTGTGCCTCGCGCAGCTGATCGGCGGGAAGGGTCTGCGGCGCTTGCAGATCCGCCAAGGTGGAGGCGGCATGCTCACCGGCCAATTCACCGTAGACGAATGCGCCGATCATGTAGTTGTGTGGGACACACGCCAGGTCGCCGGCGGCATACAAGCCGGGCACCGTGGTGCGGGCGTGCTCGTCGACCCAAACGCCAGACGCGGAATGGCCGCTGCACAAACCGATCTCGGAGATGTGCATCTCGATGTCGTGGGTGCGGTAGTCGTGCCCGCGGTTGGCGTGAAAGGTGCCACGGGTGGGCCGCTCGGTGGTGTGCAGAATGTTCTCCAGCGCGGTCAGCGTCTCGTCGGGGAGATGGCTGACCTTGAGATAGATCGGGCCGCGCGCCGACTCGATCTCGCGCTTCACTTCGGCCATCATCTGCCCCGACCAGTAGTCGGAGTCGACGAACCGGTCGCCGTTGGCGTTGACCTGGTAGCCGCCGAACGGGTTGGCCACATACGCGCATGCCGGTCCGTTGTAGTCCTTGATCAACGGGTTGATCTGAAAGCACTCGATCCCGGAGAGTTCCGCACCGGCGTGATACGCCATCGCGTATCCGTCACCGGCATTGGTCGGATTCTCGTAGGTACCATACAGATAGCCCGAGGCCGGTAACCCAAGCCGACCGCACGCCCCGGTCGCCAGAATGACAGCTTTGGCTGCGACAGCCACGAATTCGCCGGTGCGCGAGTTCAACGCGGCGGCACCTACTGCGCGACCGCCAGACGTCAGTACCCGCACCGGCATCAGCCGGTTCTCGATCTGAATCTTCTCGCGCATCGACTTCTGCCGCAGAACCCGGTAGAGCGCCTTCTTGACGTCCTTGCCCTCGGGCATGGGCAGGACGTACGAGCCCGACCGGTGCACGCGGCGCACCGCATACTCGCCGTGCTCGTCCTTCTCGAACTTGACGCCGTAGCGTTCGAGTCGCTGCACCATCGCGAAGCCGCGAGTCGCAGTCTGATAGATGGTGCGCTGGTTGACGATTCCGTCGTTGGCCCGGGTGATCTCGGCGACGTAGTCCTCGGGCACCGCCTTGCCGGGGATGACCGCGTTGTTGACACCGTCCATGCCCATCGCCAGGGCACCGGAGTGCCGGACGTGGGCCTTCTCCAACAACAGCACCCGGGCGCCGTGCTCTGCGGCGGTCAGCGCGGCCATCGTGCCTGCGGTGCCACCGCCGATGACGAGCACGTCACACTCCAGGCGGGTGGTGTCGGCCAGGTCGGGGATCTGCATCAGATGAGCTCCGGGGTATCAAGTGCGGCAATGAGTTCGGCGCGCAGGGTGCTGCGGTCGATGGAGGGATCGCGGGGTGTCGGGACGTCGTGCAGGGCGCGTAGCGGTTGGCCCGCCCGTCCCAGCACGGCGATGCGGTCGCCGATCAGCAGTGCCTCGTCGACATCGTGGGTGACGAAGACAACGGTGGTCGGATGCGCGCGCCAGGTGTCGATCAGCAACCTCTGCATGCTGGACCGCGTCTGGGCGTCCAGCGCCCCGAACGGCTCGTCCATCATCACCGCGCGCGGTGCCCCGGCCAGCCCGCGGGCCAACTGCACCCGCTGGCGCATGCCGCCGGACAGGCTCTTCGGCAGGTATTTCTCGAAGCCGGCCAAGCCGACGTCGGAGATCCACCGCAGCGCCTCCTCGCGGCGTCCCGCCCGCGGGGTGCCGGCCAGCTTCAGCGCCAGCTCGACGTTGGATTGCACTGTGCGCCAGGGCAATAACGCATTGTCCTGAAACACCAGAGCGCGATCGCGGGAGGTCGTCCGCACCGGTTCGCCCTCGGCGAGCACCTCGCCGGCGTCCGGGCGAAGAAGTCCGGCCAGCGCCCGCAGCACAGTGGACTTGCCGCACCCGGACGGCCCGGTCAGAACCAGGATCTCTCCGGGCCGTACCTGCAGGTCGAGGTGGTTGATCACCGGGGAGCCGCCGTAGCTGAGCACGAGGCCGTCGAGCTGCAACGCCATGCCGGTCTTCGGGGCGGTCAGCGTCATCGGGCCTTCTCCTCGCCACGGGGCAACCAGCGGGTGACGCGGCGGCCGAGCAGCTCGACCGCGGCGGACGTGGTGAACCCGAGCACACCGATGGTGATGATGCCGACGAACACCTCGGGGTAGGCCAGCACGGTGTAGGCCTGCCAGGTGCGGTAGCCGACGCCGAGCCGACCGGAGATCATCTCGGCGGAGATAACGCAGATCCAGGCGACGCCGATGCCGACCGACAAGCCGCCGAAAACGCCGGGCAGAATGCCCGGAAGCACCACGCGGACCAGCACATCCCACCGGTTGCCGCCGAGCGTGCGCACCGACTCTTCCCAGATCGTCGGCAGGGCGCGCACCGCATGCCGGGTGCTGACCATGATCGGAAAGAACGCGGCCAGGAACGTGATGAAGACGATTCCGGCTTCGTCACTCGGGAACAGCAGGATCGCGACGGGCACCATCGCGATCGCCGGGATGGGCCGCGCCAACTCGGTCAACGGACCGAAGACGTTGGCGAACGCGTTCGAGCGGCCCAGCAGAATGCCGGTCACCACACCGGCCAGCGCCGCCAGCGCGAACCCGGTCAGGATTCTGATCAACGACTGCCCGAGATCCAGCCAATACTCCTGCACGGCAACTCGTTTGGTAAAGGCGCTGACGATCTCGGTGACCGTCGGCAAGGTGTCGAAACGCAACCAGAACCGGACCTGGTTCACGGTCAGCAGCTGCCACAGCCCGATGGCCGCGACCACCGAGGCCACCCGCACGACCCACGACCGCCACGGCCGGTGCCGCCACCGGCTCACCGGCGCTGCGGTGGTGACCTCCGCACCGACCGTGACCGGGCCGGCGAGGACCGCGGGTTGGGTGGTCATACCGCGCCCGCCAGCGCCGCCTGGTAGTCCACCACCGTCGCGCCGGGATGGGCGGCGATATAGCGCTGCGCGCCGGCGTCGGTGTCGAACGGCAGATACCCGGCGGGGGACTGCACCCACACCGAACGGTCGGCGAACCACCGGGTGCCCAGCTCGGTGTCGGGGATGTATGCCGCGATCACCTTCTCGCCCTTGGCGTTGGCCTCGCGCAGCGCCCGCAGCAGGCAACCGGGGTTGGCGGCGGGCTGGGTGGTGGGGCGACCCTCGATCCACAGTTCGCCGGCCAGCGCGGGGTCGGTTACTGCGACGTTGCAGACCGGATCCTGGCCGCTGACCATGATCGGGTTGGTAGTTGTGGCTACCGCGGTGTCGTAGTTGAGGTTTCGGTCGGCGAACGCCTTGCGCAGCGGGCCGTCGTCGACGAACTGCTCGACGTTGAGATCGGCGAAATCACCGATGGACTTCAGGTACGGTATGTCGCTCTTGAACGCCTCGACCAGCGACGGTTTGATCGTGGTGTCGAACGACACCGCGCCGCCGGGCCCGTTGTAGAGATAGACAACTTCCTGCGGGAGTCCGCTGCCCTCGGCGACCAGTTTGGCGGCCTCCAAAGGCTTCTCGTGCAGGAAGTCGGTGGCGTCGAGCTGGGCCTGCAGGAAAGCGTCGAGCACCTCGGGGTGCTGGGATGCATAGTCGCGACGCACCACCACACCGTGGAAGGTGGGGACGTTCAACTCGGCGCCGTCGAACAGCAGCCGGCCCTTGTCCTGGAAGGCCAGCAGTCCCGGCCACGCGACGAATTGCGCGAACGCCTGCACCTGCCCGGATTCCAGTGCCGAGGCGCCGATCTGTGGCTGCTGGTTGAGCACTTCCACCCCGGTCTTCGGGTCGATACCCGCCTTGGTCAGCGCCCGGACCAGGGTGCCGTGGCCGGCCGACCCGACGGATGCCGACACTTTCTGACCGCGCAGGTCGGCGAGGCTGCGCGCGTGCGAATCCGGGCTGACCACAACCATATTGAGTGCGCCCTTGGCGTTGTAGCCGGTGATCGAGACGAATTCGGTCTTGGCCCGCTCGTTGGCCTGGGTCTTGGAACCGTTGATCAGCAGCGGGTAGTCACCCATCGAGCCGATGTCGATCTTCTCGGCCAGCATCTGGGCGGTAATCGGGGCTCCGGTGTCGTAGTCCTGCCACTGCACCGTGTACTTGACGTTCGTGCGCTTGGTGATGTCGTCGAGGCGCTTCTCCAGGAAGCCCTTGGCGCGCAGCAGCGCGCCCGCGGTGGCGGTGTTGATGGTCTTCGACTGGTAGCCGACGACCACATTGACCTCGCCGGCCGCGGGCGCCTTCGAGTCCAGTGAGCAGCCGGCGGTGGTCAGAACGAGGGCGGCGGCCAACGCGACCGCAAAGCGGTTTTTCATGAGTTGCTCTCAGGGGTTGGGCTTTTCAGCGGAGGAGATAGGGCATGTTGACGGTGACAGCGCCGGTGGGACAGCGGGCCGCGCAGGGTCCGCAGTACCAACACTCGTCGACATGCATGTAGGCCTTCCCGTTGTCCGGGTTGATGGCCAGCGAGTCGAGGGGACAGATGTCCACGCACAGTGTGCATCCCTCGATACACAGCGACTCGTCGATGGTGACCGGAACGTCGGCCCGCTGATTGATCAGTGTCATGACAGCTCCCTGACGAGGTTGCCGCGCAGGGTGATTCGATCGCCCCGCATGCGGATGTATTCCAGATCGACGGGCCTGCCGTCGTCGAGGTGGGTGAGTCGTTCCAACAGCAGCACCGCCGCGCCCTCGGGCACCTGCAAGATGGCTGCCGAGTGGGCGTCGGCGGGCACCGCCTCCACGGCCAGGCTGGCCGATCCCAGCCGTTGACCGGTGACCTCTTCCAGCAGTGCGAAGATGTCGTTGGTCTCCAGCGGATGGTCGAGCACGTCGGCTCCGACGTCGGGCGCCAGATAGGTTTTGTCGAGGCTCAGCGGCAGATCACCGAGGAACCGCAACCGCTCGATGAACAGCACCGGCGCGCCGGGTGGCAACTCGAGCCGACGCGCGACGGCCGGGGGAGCGGCGACCGTCATCGCCGCCCGCACCTCGTTGCGTACCTCGCCGTAACTCTTGAACGTCTCCTTCAGACCGACAAGGGCATCCAGGCCGTGGTCGTATTTGCGGATCGCGACCTGGGTGCCGACCTTGGGTCCGCGGTCGATGAGTCCCTCGTCCTTGAGCGTGGCCAGGGCTTCGCGAACGGTGTTGCGTGAAACCCTGAATTCGGTCGACAACTCGGTCTCCGACGGCAGGCCGTGCGGGTAGCCGCCGTCATGGATGTGGTGGCGCAGGACGTCGGCCACCAGGCGAGCCTGATCGGCCCGGGCCCGGCGGATCGGCACCGGTTCGGCGTCACCCATCGCGGCCTCCTGACTGACGACAACTCTCGCCAGACACGGTAAAGCCGCTGTTCGGGGGTCTCAGGTGAGCGCGATGCGCCCGCTCGCGGGGTGGGTGCATTGCGCCGCTCGAATGCAGCGCGGACCTGCCGATACGCCTCAGATCACGGGTATTGCGCCACCGCGCCGTCGCTCGACGAGGTTTGGATCGTCCTGAGCCGAAAGTCGCCCGGCCGGACCGCGCCGACTACGGCATCCGGTGTGGCACGTCGGTGATCAGTCCACCGTCCATGACGAACTCCGCACCGGTGGTGAAGGAGGATTCGTCGCTGGCCAGGAACAGCACGAACGTCGACACCTCGTTGGGTTCGCCGAGGCGGCGCATCGGCGCGGCCACCAAATCGTCGGGCATGTGCGCGGTCATCGGGGTGCGGATCATCCCGGGGTGCAGCGAGTTGACCCGAATGTTGTTGGGCGCCAACTCTAGTGCTGCGGATTTGGTGAGCCCGCGGATCGCCCATTTGGAGGCGACGTAACCGTGGTTTCCCGGGGTCCCGCGCATCGCCTGGATGGACGACATGTTGATGATGGACCCGCCGCCCGCCGCGCTCATCGGTTCGATCACCGACTTGATGCCGAGCATGGTGCCGGTGAGGTTGACGTCGAGGACGCGCTGCCAGCGTTCGCGCTCGAGGTTCTTCAGCGTGCGCCGGTAGACGATGGCGGCGTTGTTCACCAGCACGGTCAGCGCACCGAACTCGCGCACGGCCAGCGCCACCGCGGCCGACCAGTCGTCGGGATCGGTCACGTCGAGGTGGAGGTAGCGCGCGGCGTCGCCGAGCTCGGCGGCCACCGCCGCGCCTTCCTCGTCGAGGACATCACCAAGGACCACTGTCGCGCCCTCGGCCACCAGCAGTCGGGCATGCTGGGCGCCCATTCCCCGCGCCGCTCCGGTGACCAGGGCGACCTTGCCGTCGACGCGTCCCATTCGCCGCACGGTACACGGCGGGCTCGACAGAAATCGGCACCTGGCGTGCGCGACGTCGATAGGGTGCGGCTGTGCTGGAGGTGATCGACAAGGGCGGGGACACCGCCACCCACGCCACACCGCTGCTGTTCGTGCACGGGGCCTTCCACGGGGCATGGTGCTGGGACGACCATTTCCTCGACTTCTTCGCCGACCGCGGCTATCGCGCGCTGGCGCTGAACCTGCGCGGCCACGGCGGCAGCCCGTCGCCGTCGCCGATCAACGCCTGCGGTGTCTTCGACTACGTCCAGGACGTGCGCACCGTCGCCGCTCGCCTGCCGGTGGCACCGGTGGTCATCGGCCACTCGATGGGTGGCTTCGTCGTGCAGAAATACCTGGCGCAACACTCCGCGCCCGCCGGGGTTCTCCTCGCCTCGGCACCACCGACCGGCATCGCACCGGCGACGGTGCGGGTGGCCTGCCGGCACTGGCGCGACTCGCTGCGCACCCGCTCGCTGCGTCGGCCGCTCGATTTCTTTGCGGCGCCGGGTGTTTCACGAGCCACCTTTTATCATTCGGACACCCCCGAGGACGTTGTCACCGCCTGCACGTCACGGTTGGGTGCGGAAAGCGCCCGCGTGCTCTACCGCGATCTGCTCTACCGTCACCTCGCCAGGCCCAAGCGGGTCACCGCTCCGGTACTGGTGCTCGGTGCCGAGCTCGACGGGTTCTTCACCCCGCGGGAGGTGGCCGCCACCGCACGGGCCTACCGCACCGAGCCGGTGATGTTCGCAGGCATGGGTCACAACATGATGCTCGAACACGGCTGGCAAGCGGTGGCCGACCGCATCGACGAGTGGCTGACGCGAACTCTGCGCTGACCCACCGAGCGTGGGGCCCGTCGTCGATATCGCGCCTCGGCGTCACCGAGATCCCGCACGCTCGACGACCTCAGGCGCCAAAGCCTGCCAGCACCGCCTGCACGCCGACGTCCCAGCGACGGTTCACCGACTCCGCGGACTTGCCGAGCCACCGCCCGGCTTCCTGAATCGCCAAACCCTGTGCCAGAGCGAGCAATACATGCGAGATGTCGACCGGATCGCCTGCCAGCAGGCCGGCGTCGACGCACCGCTGCACCTTGCCGACGAGGACTTCGCGCACCGTCGGCGCGGCCGCCCGCTCCTCGGGACCGGGGTCGAGATCCTGGAACGGTCTGCTGAACATCACCCGCGCCAGCGGCGGATAGTCCCGGCAGAACCTGCGAAACACCGGGATCACCGCCCGCAGGTCGCCCAGCGCGTCGGACGTCTCGGGGATGGCGACGAGTTCAGCACCCAGGCGGCGGAAGCCCTCGAAGAACACCGCCCGCAGCAGCCCGTCCTTATCGGAGAACAACTCGTAGACCGCGGGCACCGAGGTGCCCGCGCGTTCGGCCACCCGCCGCGTGGTGAAGCCCGACATGCCCTCTTCGCACAGCGTGCTCACCGCCACGTCGACCACCCGGTCGCGCAGCTCGGGCGTGCGCTGCTTGACCCTGGGCACGGACTTAGGACAGCCCGAACTCGGACCGGATGTTGTCGATACCGTGGCGCATCGCGTCCAAGGTCGCCTGGCGGGCGCGCAACTTGCTGGCCAGGTGAGCGCCCGCGTTGAGGGCGGTGAACTCGTGGGCGGCTTCCTCGGCGCGGGCCAGAACCTGATCGTTCATCGCGATCTCGTCCACCCAGCCGCCCGCCAGCGCGGTCTCGCCGAGGAAGTTCTTGGCCAGGCCCACCGCCTGCTGGTAGGCCGACGGGGTGAGTCGCAGCCGCATGATCTCCAGGGCGGGGTAGGGCAGCACCATTCCGATCGCGACCTCATTGGCCTGAAAGTTGTAGGTGGGTCCGGCAATTCGATGGTCGACGCTGCACGCCAGGAACGATCCCATCGCGATTGCGTGCCCGGTGACCGCCGCGACCACGGGCTTGGGGAACGACAGCAACCGGTGCGCCAGATTGAACCCGGCCTGCAACATTTCGACCGAGGCGTCGATGTCGCCGGAGCGGAAAACCTTCAGGTCGAACCCGCCGCTGAAGACGCGCTCGTTGCCGGCGATTACCACCGCGCCGGCGTTCTCGCCTTCGGCGCGATCCAGGGCGTCGTTGATCTCTTTCAGCATGGCCGGACTCAGCACGTTGACCTTGCCGTCGTCCAGCGAAATCACGGCGACCGCGTCGTCCTTGCGATAACTGACGCTCATGGATGCTCCTTCGTCGCGGTGTCTACTTTCGTATCGACGTTACGTAACGAAGTTCCGATTGCCAAGGGGTGATTCGGCGCGTTTACGCTCGCTCGGCGGCGGAAAACGCCCCGAAATCGCCAATGCCGCACGCCTGCGCGAATTGCTCCGCGGTCAGGCCGTCCGCGGAGTTCATATCGCAGTCGCCGAACGGGGGCGCTCCCTCCGGCAACCCGCCGCCGAAGCCCCGTCCGTCGGTGTACTGGTGGGCGACCTTGCCCGGATACGGCGGATTCGAGCCGTAGGACGCCACCACCAGGCGGAGGTTCGCAGGTTTGTTGCGCCACAAGCGATTCAAGTCGCCGACGTTGCCGTACCCGATCACCTTGGCCGTCGAGCCGACGTAGGCGCCCACCGCGTCGTAGGCGGCGTTGATTCCGACGGACTGGTCACCGGTGATCCGGCCACCCCAGGATTCGACGTCGATCATCACCGCCATCCGTGGATGCGGTTCGCGCACTTGGGATTTGAATGTCTCGACGGTCTCGCGCCAGTTCGGTCGCCACACGAAGTAGACGATGAAGAATGTCAGCCCGCCGCGCTCGACAGA
Organism: Actinomycetes bacterium; assembly: GCA_023416315.1. Classification (GTDB taxonomy): domain Bacteria; phylum Actinomycetota; class Actinomycetes; order Mycobacteriales; family Mycobacteriaceae; genus Mycobacterium. The sequence continues at coordinate 1,407 of JAEZIA010000089.1, read as the reverse complement.
GCGCAGGCACCAGCGGTAGTTGGGCAGCCAACGGCGGTCGCGGTAGGTGCCGTCGTTCGACCGGATGCACAACACCGGATACGGATAGCTGTCGTCGGCGCCGACTTGCCACTCCGAGACGTCGGCGTAAAGCGTGTCAGCCACCCATCAGGGTGCGCCACTGGTCCAGGTTGGACGCCTTGTAGACGTAGTTGGTGCGTTTGACCTCCGACAGGGTGGCGCTGGGCTCGATCGAGTACCAGTGCCCGGGAAACACCGTCGGATCACCGGCGAGGGCGGCCAGTTGTTGCAGGCTGCGGAACATCTCGTCGGCATCGCCGCCGGGGAAGTCGGTGCGCCCGCAGCCGTCCAGGAACAGCGTGTCCCCGGCGACCAGCCGCCCGTCGAGCAGGAAGCACTGGCTGCCCGGCGTGTGGCCGGGGGTGTGCAGCAGCTCGATGTCGATGGCGCCGACGGAGACCTTGTCGCCGTGCTCGTGCGAGGTCAGGCTGCTCATCGGAATGCCGGTCACCCGGGAGACCCAATCCGCCTCGTGGGTGTTGACGTGGACCGGCACCTCGACCCGCTCGAGCAGTTCTGCCAGGCCGGCCAACGTGAAGCCCATCATCGAGCCGCCGACGTGGTCGGGGTGGTGGTGGGTGACCAGCGCTCCGGACAGGTGCATCCCGTCGGCCTCGAGCGCGTCGACCAGGTCGCCGGCGGCGTAGGCCGGATCGACCACGACGGCGTCACCGGTTTCCCGGTCGCCGATCAGGTAGGCGAAGTTGCGCATCTGCTGCGCCATCATGTCGCCGGCGGCGAAGTCCCGGCCGGAAAGCAGCTGGCGAAAGTACAGACGATCCGTCGATGCCATGGCCTAACAGTAGGCGTTGCGCCCCGTTGAAATGAGCGCGGCCTACCTGCTGCTCAGGCTCCGCGACGAGCGGTTTGGCTGAGCCGAGTAGCAGGCTGTACCCTCTTTAAGGCCCGCGACGACGGTTCGCCTCACGCGGGGCAGGCCCCCTTAGCTCAGTCGGCAGAGCGTTTCCATGGTAAGGAAAAGGTCAACGGTTCGATTCCGTTAGGGGGCTCGGTGGACGCGAGCGGGGCTCCGCCCGCGCCTATCGGGGCGGTGTAGCTCAGCTGGTTAGAGCGCACGACTCATAATCGTGAGGTCGGGAGATCGAGCCTCCCCACCGCTACAGGTAGACGTAACGAGAACGTGAAAGAAGGCAACGGACGTGGCCTCCAGTACTGACGTACGGCCGAAGATCACTTTGGCCTGCGAGGTGTGCAAGCACCGTAACTACATCACCAAGAAGAACCGTCGCAACGACCCCGACCGTCTCGAGCTGAAGAAGTTCTGCCCGAACTGCGGGAAGCACCAGCCGCACAAAGAGTCGCGCTGATTTCGTGCGGCCGTCGCTG
>JAEZIA010000004.1 GCA_023416315.1 Actinomycetes bacterium | reverse complement strand
GGTCACCGACCCGGTGACCTGCTCACCGGACAACACGCTGGCCGAGGTCGATGCGATGTGTGCGCGGTTCCGGATCTCCGGGCTGCCCGTGGTCGACGACGCGGGCGCGCTCGTCGGCATCATCACCAACCGCGATTTGCGGTTCGAGGTCGACATGGACAAGCCGGTCGCCGAGGTGATGACCAAGGCGCCGCTGATCACCGCCCGCGAGGGCGTCTCCGCGGACGCGGCGCTGGGGCTGCTGCGGCGCAACAAGATCGAGAAGCTGCCCATCGTCGACGGCAACGGCAAGCTCACCGGCCTGATCACCGTCAAGGACTTCGTCAAGACCGAGCAGCACCCGCTGGCCACCAAGGACCGGGACGGCCGCCTGCTCGTCGGCGCGGCGGTCGGTGTCGGCGACGACGCCTGGGAGCGGTCGATGGCCCTGGTCGACGCCGGCGTGGATGTGTTGATCGTCGACACCGCGCACGCGCACAACCGCCGCGTGCTGGACATGGTCGCCAAGCTCAAGGGTGAGGTCGGCGAGCGTGTCGACGTGGTCGGCGGCAACGTCGCCACCCGCGGCGCCGCCGCGGCCCTGGTCGAGGCCGGCGCCGACGCCGTCAAGGTGGGCGTGGGTCCCGGGTCGATCTGCACCACCCGCGTCGTCGCCGGTGTCGGAGCGCCGCAGATCACCGCGATCCTGGAAGCCGTCGCGGTGTGCCGCCCGGCCGGGGTGCCGGTGATCGCCGACGGCGGTCTGCAGTACTCGGGTGACATCGCCAAGGCGCTGGCCGCCGGTGCCTCGACGGCCATGCTGGGCTCGCTGCTGGCGGGCACGGCGGAATCGCCGGGCGAGCTGATCTTCGTCAACGGCAAGCAGTTCAAGAGCTACCGCGGCATGGGCTCGCTCGGTGCGATGCAAGGCCGCGGTGCGGCGGGCAACACCGGGCGCAGCTACTCCAAGGACCGCTACTTCCAGGACGACGTGCTCAGCGAGGACAAGCTGGTGCCCGAGGGCATCGAGGGCCGGGTGCCCTTCCGTGGTCCGCTGTCCACCGTCATCCACCAGCTCACCGGTGGTCTGCGTGCCGCCATGGGCTACACCGGCGCCGCCACCATCGAGGGGTTGCAGCACGCGCAGTTCGTCCGGATCACTGCCGCGGGACTCAAGGAGAGCCACCCGCACGACGTCACCATGACCGTCGAAGCCCCCAACTACTACGCCCGCTAGGGGTCGATCGTGCGTGACATGGTTGAAATCGGCATGGGCAGAACTGCCCGTCGCACTTACGAACTCGACGACATCAACATCGTTCCGTCTCGGCGGACCCGGTCGTCGAAGGACGTGTCCACGGCCTGGCAGCTCGACGCCTACCGGTTCGAGATCCCGGTCGTCGCGCATCCCACCGACGCGTTGGTGTCGGTGGAGTTCGCGATCGAGCTCGGCCGCCTTGGCGGGCTCGGGGTGCTCAACGGTGAAGGCCTGATCGGCAGGCACGCCGACGTCGAGGCCAAGATCACCCAGGTCATCGAGGCCGCCGAGAAGGAGCCCGAACCGTCGGCCGCGATCCGGCTGCTGCAGCAGCTGCATGCCGCGCCGCTGGATCCCGAGCTGCTCGGTGCGGCGGTGGCCCGCATCCGCGACGCCGGTGTGACGACCGCGGTGCGGGTGAGCCCGCAGAACGCTCAGGCGTTGACGCCGGCGCTGGTGCAGGCCGGGGTCGAACTGTTGGTCATCCAGGGCACGATCATCTCCGCCGAGCGGGTGGCGTCCGATGGCGAACCGCTGAACCTGAAGACCTTCATCTCCGAACTCGACATCCCGGTCGTGGCCGGCGGTGTCCTGGACCACCGCACCGCACTGCATCTGATGCGCACCGGCGCGGCCGGTGTGATTGTCGGCTACGGCTCGACCTTCGGGGTGACGACCAGCGACGAGGTGCTGGGCATCAGCGTGCCGATGGCCACGGCCATCGCCGACGCGGCAGCGGCGCGGCGCGAATACCTCGATGAGACCGGCGGACGCTACGTGCACGTGCTGGCCGACGGCGATATCCACAGCTCCGGTGACCTGGCCAAGGCCATCGCGTGTGGTGCCGACGCGGTGGTGTTGGGCACCCCGCTGGCCGAATCCGCCGAGGCCCTCGGTGACGGCTGGTACTGGCCGGCCGCCGCCGCACACCCGTCACTGCCTCGCGGCGCGCTGCTGCAGATCGCCGCGGGGGAGCGCCCGTCGCTGGATCGGGTGCTCAACGGCCCCTCCGACGACCCGTTCGGTTCGCTCAACCTGGTCGGCGGCCTGCGCCGGTCAATGGCCAAGGCCGGGTACTGCGACCTCAAGGAGTTCCAGAAGGTGGGCCTGACCGTCGGCCGTTGAGCCGATTCTCGCCGGGCGTCACTCCAGCGTCGCGTTCGATGCCGAACGTGACAGCAGGGTGACAGTCGAAGATTTAGGCGTACCTCGCTAGCTTGTTACCGAGCGGTAAGTTCATACTGGTTGGTATGGAACCGGATTTCGACGTTCTGATCATCGGTTCGGGTTTTGGCGGCAGCGTCAGCGCGCTACGGCTCACCGAAAAGGGTTACAAGGTCGGCGTCCTGGAGGCCGGGCGCCGCTACGCCGATCACGAGTTCGCCAAGACCTCGTGGCGGCTGCGCGAGTTTCTGTGGGCGCCGCGATTGGGGTGCTACGGCATCCAGCGGATCCACTTGCTGCGCAATGTGATGATCCTGGCCGGTGCGGGCGTCGGTGGCGGATCGCTGAACTACGCCAACACCCTCTACGTGCCGCCGGACCCGTTCTTCAACGACCCGCAGTGGAAGGACATCACCGACTGGCGTGCCGAGTTGATGCCGCACTACGACCAGGCGCAGCGCATGCTGGGCGTGGTCAAGAACCCGACCTTCACCGACGCCGACCGCATCATGAAAGAGGTCGCCGACGAGATGGGCGTCGGGGACACCTTCACCCCCACCCCGGTCGGGGTGTTCTTCGGTGTCAACGGCGAGAAGACCCCGGGCAAGACCGTGCCCGATCCCTACTTCGGCGGTGTCGGCCCGGCGCGCACTGGTTGCATCGAGTGCGGCGAGTGCATGACCGGTTGCCGTCACGGCGCCAAGAATACGTTGGTCAAGAACTACCTCGGCCTGGCGGAACGGGCTGGCGCGCAGGTGTTTCCGATGACCACCGTCACCGGGTTCGCCCAGCGGCACGACGGCGTGTGGGAGATCGACACCGTGCGTACCGGGCGGGTGGCCCGCAAGGACCGCCGCACCTTCACGGCGCGGCACGTGATCCTGGCGGCAGGCACCTGGGGCACCCAGAAGCTGCTGTTCAAGATGCGCGACACCGGCACGCTGCCCAAGCTCTCCGACAAGCTCGGTGTGCTGACCCGGACGAACTCCGAATCGATCGTGGGCGCAGGTCGGCTGCAGGTCCGGCCCGATCTCGATTTGACCCACGGGGTGGCCATCACGTCGTCGATCCATCCGAGCCCGGACACCCATGTCGAACCTGTGCGCTACGGCAAGGGATCCAACGCGATGGGTCTGCTGCAGACTCTGATGACCGACGGGCCCGGGCCGGAAGGATCCGATGTCCCGCGGTGGAAGCAGTTGCTCACCAATGCTTCTGAGGATCCCCGAGGGATGCTGCGGTTGCTCAGCGCGCGCCGCTGGAGTGAGCGGACGATGATCTCACTGGTCATGCAGCACCTCGACAACTCGATCACCACCTATACCAAACGTGGTGCGTTCGGCAGGCGCCGGATGACCAGCAAGCAGGGCCACGGCCAGCCGAACCCGACGTGGATTCCGGCCGGTAACAAGGTGACTCGCCGAGTCGCCGAAAAGATCGACGGCGTCGCCGGTGGTACCTGGGGCGAGTTGTTCAACATTCCGCTGACCGCTCACTTCCTCGGCGGAGCGGCGATCGGTGACAGCCCCGAGCGTGGCGTCATCGATCCCTATCAGCGGGTGTACGGCTACCCGACGCTGCACGTGATGGACGGTGCGGCGGTATCGGCCAATCTCGGTGTCAATCCGTCCCTGTCGATCACCGCCCAGGCGGAGCGGGCAACGTCGTTGTGGCCCAACAAGGGTGAGGACGACCAGCGGCCGGAGCAGGGACAGCCCTACCTGCGGCTGTCGCCGATCGCGCCGAAGAACCCGGTCGTGCCCGTCGACGCGCCCGGTGGTCTGCGCAACCTGCCGATCGAGCCGATCAACACCGGGCGGTAGTGCTCAGCGGTCGACGCGCCTGCGTGGCACGCGGCCGGGCGGCTGCTCTGGGGTGGGCAGCAGTGCGCGACGTGGTCGCAGCGCCACCGTGGTCGGGGCGTGGGTGGTCAACGTCAGTTCCTCGCCGGAGTGCCGGATGGTGAGCTGACCGTCGGGTCCGTCCCGCAGCGTGTAGGTGACCTCGCGGTGGTCGATTTCGGCTGCGAGGCGGTAGTTGCGCCAGTGCAGCCCGAACTTGAGCCGGGAAATCTGCTCGGGCAGTTGAGGATCCAACGACAGGACGTGTTCGTCGTCGCGCAGGCCACCGAACCCTGCGACCAGAGCGGTCCACGTTCCGGCCAGCGACGCCATGTGCAGCCCGTCGCGGGTGTTGTGGTGTAGGTCCCGCAGGTCGATCAGTGCTGCTTCCTGGGTGTAGTCGTGGGCCAGTTCCAGGTGGCCGACCTCGGCGCACATGACGGCTTGGGTGCAGGCCGACAGCGACGAGTCGCGAACCGTGCGGCGCTCGTAGTAGTCGACATTGCGGGCCTTCTCGTCGTCGGTGAACGCGTGGCTCTGCCACTGCATCGCCAGCACCAGGTCGGCCTGCTTGATCACCTGCGACGGATAGAGCCGCACATAAGGCTGGTGTAGCAGAAGGGGATAGACGGTGTCGGCGGTGAAGTTCCACTCCCGCAGCTTCGTGAAGCCCTCGCATTGCTGGTGAACGCCCAGGACCTCGTCGTAGGGGATGTGGGCACTGTCGGCGGCATTGCGCCAGGTGGCGGTTTCCTCGGTGCTGACACCCAGCTCGTACGCTCTCTCGGCGTTGCGAGTGCAGGCGTCGGCGGCAGTCCGAAGGTTGTGTGCGGCCATGAGATTGGTGAACACATTGTCGCGGACGACCGCGGTGTACTCATCGGGGCCGGTGACGCCGTCGAGGTGCCAGACGCCGTCGCGGTCGTGGTGGCCCAGTGACATCCACAATCGCGCGGTCTCGATGAGAACCGGCAACCCGCAGTCAGATTCGAGCGAGTGGTCCCCGGTGACCGTCCGATATCGTTCGAACGCCATGGCGATGTCGGCGTTGACGTGCCAGGCAGCGGTACCGGCCGGCCAGTACGCAGAACACTCTTCACCGCGAATCGTGCGCCACGGGAAGGCTGCACCCTGCAGGTCGAGCAGTTCGGCTCGCTGCTTGGCGAGATCGAGAATGGCGGCACGCCAGCGCAGGGCGTCGGCGGCGGCCTCGGGCTTGGTATAGGTGAGCACCGGAAGGACAAAACCTTCGGTGTCCCAGAAAGCATGGCCGTCGTAGCCGGGGCCGGTCAGGCCCTTGCCCGGTATCGCCCGGCGCTCAGCCCGGACACTGGCCTGAATCACGTGGAACAGGCCGAACCGCACCGCCTGCTGGATATCAGGGTCGCCGTCGACCTCGACGTCCGCGCAGTCCCAGAATTCGTCGAGGAATGCTCGCTGGGTCTGCAGCAGACCGTCCCATCCGGTGTAGCGTGCACCGGCCAGCGCGCCGGCCACCTGATCGCGCAGCGCCGGACGGGATCGCAGGCTCGACCAGCCGTACGCCAGAAACTTCACGATGCGCAGCCGCTGACCCGGCCGGAGTCCGCAGATGACTGTGGTGCGGGCGATGTCGGCATGCGCGATCGCGTCGATTTCCACCCGGCCCGGAACTTCGACGATGTGGTCCATGGCGGCGGCCATCATCAACTTGCTCGACTTGGTCCGATGGACCAGCAGGGAGCCTTCCTCGCCGGCCTCGTGCTGGATCGGCTCCAGCGGATGTTTCAGCACCGCCGACACCCGCGGATCGTTGGACTGCTCGGGTTGGTCCTCGTTGGCGACGAGCTCGGATTGCACGGTGACACGGGTGAATTCGTCGACGGCCTCGACCACGTACTCGATGGCCGCCACCGAACGCTGCTCCAGCGACACCAGCCGGGTCGACACCACCTTGATCTGCTTGCCTGCCGGGGACCGCCACAGCACCCGTCGCGTCAGAGTTCCCGCCCGTAGATCGAGGATCCGCTCATGCTCGTCGAGGTCGCCGTAGCGCACGTCGAAGGGCTCGTCATCGACCAAGAGTCGCAGGATCTTGCCGTTGGTGACGTCGACGATCGTCTGGCCGTCTTCGGGGTAGCCGAATCCCGACTCGGCGTATGGCAGCGGGCGTGTCTCGTAGAAGGAGTTCAGGTACGTTCCCGGAATTCCGAACGGCTCACCCTCGTCGAGGTTGCCGCGTAACCCGATGTGTCCGTTGGACAGCGCGAACAGCGATTCCGATTGGGCCAGCTGGTCGAGGTCCAGGTGGGTCTCGCGGACCTGCCAGGGCTCGATCGGGAACGCTTCGCCACTGATCACGCGGTCACCAGCAATTGGGCGAGGTCGGTGACGACGACGTCGGCGCCGTTGTGCCGCAACGCATCAGCCTGTCCCAGCCGGTCCACGCCGACAACGAAGCCGAACTTGCCCGCCCGACCGGCCGCCACCCCCGCCAGCGCGTCCTCGAACACCGCGGCATGTGCCGGTTCGACACCGAGGAGTTCCGCTCCGCGCAGGAACGAATCGGGTGCCGGCTTGCCGCGCAGATTCTCGTCGCGGATCGTGACTCCGTCGACCCGCTGCTGCACCAATTTGTCCAGCCCGGTGATCTCCAAGACCTGTTTGGTGTTGGCGCTGGAGGACACCACCGCCGCCGGAATGCCCGCGGCGTGCACCGCCTCCAGATAGCGCCGCGATCCGTCGAACACCTCGACGCCCTGCTTCTGCAGGATCTGCTGGAACAGGGCATTCTTCCGGTTGCCCAAGCCGTTGACGGTTTCGGCGGTGGGCGGGTCGTCCAGATCGCCGTCGGGCAGCTCGATGTTGCGGCTCGCCAGGAACGAGCGGACACCGTCCTGGCGCTTCTTGCCGTCGATATAGGTTCGGTAATCCTCGACCGGGTCGAACGGCACGAACGCGGTATGGGCACGTTGCGCCCGCCGCTCGAGATAGCCGTCGAACATCGATTTCCAGGCGCGGGTGTGCACCCGCGCGGTATCGGTGAGTACGCCGTCGAGGTCGAACAGGCAGGCCGTCACCCCGTCAGGCAGTCCCAGCACGCTCGGTCTCCTTTGTCCGATTCCCCCGCTGTCCATTCCCGTTCTCTGCTCAGAACATGCGTGCCGTGGGCAGCAACACCCTTAGAGATGCCTGCGGAGGTGCTCTGCGAGGCCACTGCGGAAGGCCTGCATCGCAGGTACTTTGGCGGCCACGCCGTCGGCCCCGTGGTACATCCCCGGCACGGTCACCAGCTCGCACTCCACCCCCGCGGCACGTAGTCTGTGCGCGTAGTCGACGGATTCGTCGTACAACAGGTCCAGTTCACCCACGCCGATCCATGCCGGCGCCAGGCCGGCCAGGTTCTCCCGGCGGGCCGGGGCGGCGTACTCGGGTGCGTCCGACATCCGAGGATCGCGGCCCAGGTAGGCCGTCCAGCCGAGTCGATTGGACCCCGGCGTCCACATGAACCGGCCACGGACACCGTGATCGTCGCGCAGCACGGTGCGGTCGTCGATCATCGGGTAGACCAGGCCCTGTGCGCGCAGGCGGATTCCTTCGTCGTGGGCACGCTGCGCGACGGCCGCGGAGAGCCCGCCACCGGCACTGGATCCCGTGACCGCGATGCGGTCCGGGTCGATACCCAACTCGTCGGCGTTGTCGCGCATCCAGTACAGGGTCGCCATGCAGTCGTCCAACGCGGCCGGATAGCGGTGCTCCGGTGCGAGCCGGTAATCGGGGGAGACGACGAGCGCGGCGAGCCCGCGCGCCAATGTCGCCGCGCTCCTGACCTCCGCCCGCGGCGAGCCCATCACCATTCCGCCGCCGTGGAGATACAGCACGCCCGTGGCGCCGCGCTCGGCCGGCGCCAGCACCAGCACCTGTCGTCCGGCCACGTGCGTCGTCGTCAAAGAGACCCCCCGACCTGGCGGAATGGTCATTCGGCTGACCAGCCGATTGATTTTCAACGAGCGCGCGGTGGTGTCGCGAGCCAACACCGGCAGCAGCGGGCTGCGCAGCTCTGCCGACACGGCCGCGAACGCGTCGCGAACCGAAAGATAGCGCCGCAGCGCCAGGGCGGCCATGGCGGTGGCAGTGACCCCCATCGCCACCGGCAAAGCTTTCACCAACGCGACGCTACCTGCGGCGGTGCGGAGAAAGGGCCGATCGAGCCCACTAGACTCTATGCGTGACATCCCCATCGCCTCGTCCCGTGCTGGTGGTCGATTTCGGCGCCCAGTACGCCCAGCTGATCGCTCGTCGGGTCCGTGAAGCGCGGGTCTTCTCCGAAGTCGTCCCGCACACCGCGACCGTAGCGGAGATCAAGGCCAAGGATCCGCAGGCCATCGTGCTCTCCGGTGGCCCGGCCAGTGTGTACGCCGAGGGTGCGCCGCAGCTCGATCCCGCCGTGTTCGACCTCGATGTGCCGGTCTTCGGTATCTGCTACGGCTTCCAGGCCATGGCCCAGGCACTCGGTGGCACCGTCGCCCACACCGGCACCAGCGAGTACGGCCGCACCGAACTGGAAGTGCTTGGCGGCGAGCTGCATTCGGGACTGCCCGGTTCGCAGCCGGTCTGGATGAGTCACGGCGACGCGGTCACCTCGGCGCCGACCGGTTTCGAGGTGGTGGCCACCAGCTCCGGCGCGCCGGTGGCGGCCTTCGAGGATCGCGCCCGTCGGCTGGCCGGCGTGCAGTACCACCCCGAGGTCATGCACACCCCGCACGGCCAGCAGGTGCTCAGCCGGTTCCTGCATGACTTCGCCGGGATCGGCTCGAGCTGGACGCCGGCCAACATCGCCGAGACCCTGATCGAGCAGGTCCGCGAACAGATCAGCGACGGTAAGGCCATCTGCGGGCTTTCCGGGGGGGTGGACTCCGCGGTGGCGGCTGCGCTGGTGCAGCGCGCGATCGGCGATCGGCTGACATGTGTGTTCGTCGACCACGGGCTCTTGCGCGCCGGTGAACGGGCGCAGGTGCAACGGGATTTCGTGGCCGCTACCGGTGCTCGGTTGGTCACGGTGGACGCCGAGGGCCGGTTTCTGCAGGCGCTGTCCGGCGTGCACGATCCGGAAGGCAAGCGCAAGATCATCGGCCGCGAGTTCATCCGTGCGTTCGAGGGTTCGGTGCGAGACCTGTTGGCTGAGAGTGACTCCGACGGCCATCCGGTCGAATTCCTGGTGCAGGGCACGTTGTATCCCGATGTCGTCGAGTCCGGTGGCGGAGCAGGAACGGCAAATATCAAGAGCCACCACAATGTTGGCGGATTGCCTGCCGACCTGAAATTCAAGCTTGTCGAACCGTTGCGACTGCTGTTCAAGGACGAGGTGCGCGCAGTCGGCCGCGAGCTCGGTCTTCCGGAGGAAATTGTTGCCCGCCAACCGTTCCCGGGACCCGGGCTGGGTATCCGGATCGTCGGCGAGGTGACGGCGGGCCGGCTGGATACGCTGCGCCGGGCGGACCTGATCGCCCGCGAGGAGCTGACGTCCGCCGGTCTGGACGGCCAGATCTGGCAGTGCCCCGTGGTGCTGCTGGCCGATGTCCGCTCGGTCGGTGTGCAGGGCGACGGGCGTACGTACGGCCATCCGATCGTGTTGCGGCCGGTTTCCAGTGAGGATGCGATGACCGCCGACTGGACCCGGGTGCCCTACGAGGTGCTCGAGCGCATTTCCACGCGCATCACCAATGAGGTGCCGGAGGTGAACCGGGTGGTGCTCGACGTCACGAGCAAGCCACCCGGCACCATCGAGTGGGAGTAAAGCGTCCGCGAACACCTCTGGCGTGTTACCTTCTGTTTGCTGTACCGAATCTCGGCGCAGCTCAGCGGAGGTTTTCATGGTAAGTGACCCGCAGTTGCGCGCCCAGTTTGATGGCCCTGGCAAACGCCGACTTCGTCAGTCGTACGTCTGGATGGCGGTGGGGATCTTCGCCGTGACCGCCGGTGCCGCCCTGGCCTACGGGTCGGGGACCGCGCAGGCCGACAGTGCGACGGGTTCCGCCGGGGTGGGTCATCACCAGAAGCACACCGCGGGGCCGTCTCGCTCGACGCGGCCGCCGGCGGTCAAAGCCGCCAATAGTGCCAGTGCGAAGTCGAAGAGCCGCGCGAGCGTTCGTGTGAATGCCGCGGGCGACAGTCCGTTGACCGTCCAGGACAAGGCGATTGACGAACAGGACAAGGCGATCGCGGCGCAAGAGAAGGCGTTCAACAACAGCGCGCGGATAGCTGTGTTCGATTTCGCCACGCTGCCGCCCGAGGTCAACTCCAATCGGCTTTACAGCGGTTCGAGTTCAGCCGCGTTGTTGGATGCCGCGTCGGCGTGGAACGACCTCGCCAATGGACTCAACGGCGCGGCGCAGGGCTTTGATCGAGCGTCCCACGGACTGAGCTCGGCAACGTGGGCTGGACCGGTATCCGCGGCGATGTCGAATGCGGCGAGTTCCTATGCCGGGTGGTTGAGCGCACGGGCCGGACAAGCCGAGAACGCAGCCACGCAGGCGTCGGCCGGGGCCCAAGCCTACGAAGCGGCCTTTGTCGCGGGCGTACCGCCATCAGTGATAGCAGCAAACCGGTCGCAGCTGGCGCAGTTGGCCGCCGTCAACGTGTTCACGGGCAACATTCCCGCGATCGCGGCTACCGAGGCCATGTATCTGGGGATGTGGGCTCAGGACGTCGGCGGGATGCTGAACTACCACCCCGCCGCCAAGCCCTGAGCCCCTCCCGTTACGTCGCTGAGGCAGCAGCGATTTCGGCGATCGCCTCGTCCAGGGTCTTGTTGAACTCGTCGTCGCTCTGCTGGGCGGTCAGGCCCTCGGTCAGCGCCCGGGAGAAGCTGGCGATGACGCCGTGGTTGCGGGCGAGCCGCTCGCACGCCCCGGTGCGGTCGTAACCACCGGACAACGCGACAACCCGCATCACCTTGGGGTGCTCGACCAGCTCGCGGTACAGGTCGTCGGTATCGGGCAGCGTGAGTTTGAGCATCACCTGCTGGTCGTCGCCGAGGCCGCCGAGGTGGTCCAAAATCGCGGATTTGAGCTGCTTTTCGGCCGCCGACTTCTCCGGGCTGTGGATGTCGACCTCCGGCTCGATGATCGGCACGAGTCCGGCGCCCAGGATCTGGCGGGCAACCTCGAACTGCTGCTCGACCACTGCATCCAGGCCGCCGCCGGGCAGCTTGATGACCGAACGCATCTTGGTGCCGAAGATGCCCTTTTCGACCGCGCGGGCCAACAGTCCGTCCAGCCCGTCGATGGGCTTCATCACCTGCGCGCCGTCCTCTTCGGCGGCAAGACCCTTGTCGACCTTGAGGATCGGCACGATGTTCTTGACGTTCCACAGGTAGTCGGCCGTCGGGCGGCCTTCGATCTCGCGGTCCATGGTCATCTCGAACAGGATCGCGGCGACGATCCGGTCACCGCCGAAGCTCGGGCTGGTGATGATCCGGGTGCGCATTTCATGCACCAGGTCGAACATCTGCTCGTCACCGGAGTAGGCGTCCTCGGCGATGCCATAGAGCTTCAGCGCCTTGGGGGTGCTTCCACCGCTCTGATCGAGCGCGGCGATGAAGCCGGCTCCGTTGGCGACCTTCTCAGCCTGTTCGAGGTTCTTCGTCATGCCCTGCATCGTGCCAGGTGCGATTTCGGTGTCGTCAAGAAGCTCGGCTTGAGGTGCACAGCGGGGATTTTTCGCGCTTGACGCTGTCGGTGGGTGGGTGTTTACTCGACTATCGAACATATATTCGAACACAGTGAATCGGGATCGCGGCTGGAGGTGGGCGATGACGGCGGCGATTGCCCTGGGGGAGCGTCAGCTTAACCGTGCTGAGCAGCTAGAACAACTCCGGCGCCAGATGGCGGCGGTATCGGGCAAGGTGGGCGTGATCCGCCCTGTTGCTGATGTGGCAAATGAGGTATTGCCGACTTCCGAAAGTTTGCTGCCGATCCCGGAATCGCTGACCGGACAGCTGCCGGAGGGGTTGCCGCGCGGGGTGGTCGCAATGGTGTCCGGGGCGCGCTCGCTGCCGGTGAGCATGGCCGCGACGGTGACGGCTGGCGGTGGGCATGTGGCCGTCGTCGGTCTCCCGGATTTCGGTCTGCTGGCCGCCGTCGAGATGGGTGCCGACCTGAGCAGGCTGGCGGTGATTCCGGACCCCGGTACCGATCCCGTCGAGGTGGCCGCGGTGCTGATGGACGGGATGGATCTGGTGGTGCTCGGCCTGGCCGGCCGGACGGTGACCGCCGCCCGGGCCAGGGCGGTGGTGGCCAGGGCTCGGCAAAAGGGCTGCACCCTGCTGGTCGTGCAGGGGGACTGGCAAGGCGCGTCGATGCGCCTGGATGCTCGGGTGCGCGGCTATGAGATCACCGCGGGTCGCGGTGACGCCCCGGTGTCGGGGTGCGGTCGCATCAGCCGGGTGCGCTTGTCGGTCAGGGCGCACGGCCGTGCGGCCCGGTCCAGGGTGAGCTGACATGCCCGGCCGGGTGCTGGCGATCTGGTGCATGGACTGGCCCGCGGTCGCGGCGGCCGCGGCGGCCGGACTACCGGCGACCGCCCCGGTCGCGGTCACCCTGGCCAACCGGGTGATCGCCTGTTCGGCGGCCGCCCGCGCGGCCGGGGTGCGTCGCACCCTGCGCCGGCGTGAGGCGCAGGCGCGGTGCCCGCAGTTGCACGTGGTCACCGCCGACCCGGCCCGCGATGCCCGCTACTTCGAGGGGGTGACGACGGCGGTCGACGAGGTCGTGCCCCGCGCCGAGGTGCTGCGGCCGGGCCTGCTGGTGTTGCCGGTTCGCGGTGCGGCCCGCTATTTCGGGTCCGAACCCGCCGCCGCCGAGCGATTGGTCGACGCTGTCGCCGCGGCCGGTGCCGAATGTCAGGTGGGGATTGCCGATCAGCTGCCGACGGCGGTCTTCGCCGCTCGTGCCGGCCGGGTGATCGAGCCCGGCGGGGATGCAGCCTTCCTGTCCGCGCTGTCCATCCGTCAGCTATCGGCGGAGCCCAGCCTGTCCGGCCCCGGCCGAGAAGAACTGGCCGATCTGTTGTGGCGCATGGGTATTCGCAACCTCGGCCAGTTCGCGGCATTGTCCCGCAGCGATGTGGCGTCCCGCTTCGGGGCCGATGCCGTGGCCGCGCACCGCTTTGCCCGCGGTGAGCCGGTGCGCGGCCCGTCCGGACGTGAGCCGGCGGCCGACCTCGATGCGGTGTTGCAGTGCGACCCGCCGATCGACCGGGTCGACGCGGCCGCGTTCGCCGGCCGGACGCTGGCCAGCGCCCTGCATCGGAGTTTGGTGGCGGCAGGTGTGGGATGCACCCGGCTGGCCATTCATGCCGCCACCGCGAACGGTGGTGAGCTGACCCGGGTATGGCGCTGCGCCGAACCGCTGACCGAGGATGCCACCGCCGACCGGGTGCGCTGGCAGCTCGACGGGTGGCTCAATGCTCGGCGGGCGGATGACCGCCCGAATTCATCGGTGACGATGTTGCGCCTGCAACCGGTGGAAGTTGTTTCCGCAGAAGCGCTTCAGCTTCCGCTGTGGGGCGGGGTGGGGGAGGAGGATCGATTGCGCGCCCGCCGGGCGCTGGTCCGCGTCCAGGGGCTGCTGGGACAGGAGGCCGTTCAGCTGCCGGTGCTGTCCGGTGGTCGCGGTCCCGCCGAGCGCATCACCTTGACCCCACTCGGCGACGAGTTGGTGCCCGGGGCCGACCCCGACCGGCCCTGGCCCGGTCGGCTGCCTGAGCCCGCCCCGGCGGTGATCCTCGACGATCCCGTCGAACTGCTTGATTCCCAAGGAAATCCGGTGCGGGTAACCGGTCGTGGGATGTTCACCGCCGAGCCGGCGCGACTGGATGGCGCGGGTCACCACTACCGAGGTGAGCTGAGCTGGTGGGCCGGACCGTGGTCGGTGGATGAACGGTGGTGGGATCAGGGCCAGCAGTCCAGGGCAGGCCGGACGGCGCGCGCTCAGGTGCTGGTGGATGGCCGGCCCGGCGAGCCGGGAACTGCACTGCTGCTGTGCTATCGGCAACGCCGGTGGTATCTGGAGGGTGTTTACGAATGAGCCAGATCGCGCGCGAACGGGCCCACCCGTTCGATGAACCGGTCGAAGAACGCCGCCGGATCGACCCCGACGCCGACGTGGGCGGTGGGCTCCCGGCCCCACCGCCGGCTCCAGTCGGCGATGGTCATACCGCGGGTCAGCGTCCCGGTGAGCTCGACGTCGACCGTCGTCGCCCGGGTCTGGATCAGGCCGGGGTCCAAGGCTACCGCCGCGGCCAGCGGGTCGTGCAGATGCGCCAGATAGCCTTCGCCCTGATCGAAGTGGAACTCGAAGTAAAACCGCATCGCATCCTCGAGCGCGCGGATCAATCCGTTGTCGGCAGCGGACCGGGTACCTCGAGAATCGAGAACGCTCATCGCCGTCGTCGCGGTTTCCGCCGCCACCGCCAAGCGGCTCAGGATCTTTGGTGTCAGCGCGATGTTCTCGGTCAGGTTCAGCCCGCATACGATCGGAAGTTGGTGTGGTGCAATGGTTTGCGCATCCGCGGCCCGCCCCCAGGCGTCGAACACCTCGGCTGCCGCCTCCGGGTCGACGCTGATGTTCCACTCGGCCACCGGGGTGGTATTGCCGCGGTAGTCGAACGCCCCGCCCATGATCACCAGCCGGCGCAACAGCGACGGCAAATTCGGCTCGTCGCGGACAGCCAGCGCGAGGTTGGTCATCGGTCCGGTGACCAGACCGATGAGTTCGCCCGGCCGAGCGTGCGCGGCACGCACCCACGCTTCGGCCGAGTCATAGCTGGTGAGTTCGCGCCGGTGCTCGGGTAATTCGGCATAACCCAGCCCGGCGGGTCCGTGGGTGTCCTCGGCGGTGCGCATCGCGGTGCTCAGCGGTTGGTCGGCGCCCCGGGACACCGGGATCGGGCCGGCCTCGCACAGTTCCAGAAGCCCGAGGTTGTTGCGGCACACCTGATCTACGTCGACATTGCCACCGGTCGAGGCGATGCCGACCAGCTCCGCGTCGGAGCTGGCCAGCAGATACACCAGCGCCATCGCGTCGTCGACGCCGGTGTCCACATCGGCGAAGACGGGCAGCGTCCCAACCTGGGCTTCCCCGGCAGTCACCGCGGTAACGATACCCGCCGCGACGTCAGGCCTGGCGATCGTGGGAACCGCCCTGGCGGATGATGGCGGCCAGCCCATCACGATCGGACACACCGAGTTTCAGGCATGCCCGGTATACGTGACCTTCGACGGTGCGAACCGAAACCGACAGCTGCTCGGCGATCTCACGGTTCGACCGGCCGGCGGCGACCAGCTCGGCGACTTCGAGTTCGCGCGCGGTCACCGGCAGGGGTCGGGCCGCGGCGCGGATGGCCGGCGAGGAGACGCCGCCGCACGCCGTCACCAAACGCATTGCCCGGGTGACCGATTCGATCTCCTTGCGCCGGGCATTGCGTTGCTCGTGGCTGGCCGCGGCCTGGGCGGCGGCGTCGGCCGCGGACAACAGCAGCCCGGCCCGCTCGAACTCGAAACTGACCGCGTCCAGCGCATCGCCGTCGGAATCCGCCACCGCCGCGGCGTGGTGTGCGTACAGCTGGGGTAGCGGTCCGTCGACGTAGGCCACCAGCGACTGCAGCCGGTGCCTGACCTTGCGATCGCCGAAGCGGGCCGCGTCGTGCAACGCCTCGGCTTCCACCGCGAATTGGCCGCACCGGTGCGCGGCGTCGGCGGCGGCGCGGGACAGCTCCACCGCTCGGCGCCCGCCGCCGCGGGCGGCCGCGATCCATGCCTTGGCGACCAGCACCTGCGGGTCATAGAGCGCCACCGAGGGACCGGCGTGCTCAGCCGCTTCGGCCAGCACCCGGTCCGCCTCCTCGGTCTTGCCGATGCCGGCGTACGCGCGGGCCAGCAGAAGTCGACCCGGTAACCGCCACGGCAGTGAGTTCTCCGCGTTGAACGCCGCAAGAGCCTGCTCGAACGTCGGGATCGCCTCGGCGAACTTCCCCCGACAACTCGCCACCACGCCAGCCATCATCTTGGCGATCGCCCACCCGAGAAACTCGCCTGACGACGAGAACTCGGCATAGTCGACCGCGTGTGCTTCGGCCTTGTCCAGGTCGCCGGTGTGCACCAACGCCAACACCACGCCGTACCGCGCGAGCATCCGGATCAGGCCATCGGTCGATTTCTGGTTGTCGAAGCACCGTGCGGCGATCGCGGTGAACTCACCGCCGCGCCCGGCCAGCGGCATCGCCACCCCGGCCGCGAATGCGGCGGTCTCCACGGCCTGCTCCGGTGCGGCGGGATTCGACAACACCGCCTCGGCCTTGGCCAAGCCTTCGGAGAGTTTGTTCTCGAACACGGTGAAGGCGGCGTCGGCGGCGTCGAGCATCGGCCGCAGGATCGGGTTGGTGACCCGGCGCCGCAGCAACTCCAGCACCTCGTTGGCGCGCTCCACCTCGCCGAGCGACCAGAACACGATCGACGCACGCGGGATGCCCCACAGCAGCAACTGACCCTCGTCGAGGTCGTCGGGGTCGAAGCGGGCCAGGATCTCGTCGGCCTCGACGGGACGGCCCTGCCACATCAGCGCCCGGGACAGCAGATGCGCGGCGCGCATACCGTCCCCCCGCTCGAATGCGGTGCGCGCCAGACGTTCTCCCAATGGCGCGTTGGCCAGCGAGACCGCGTCCTTGGCCGCTGCCACCAACAGGCCGGTGTCGGCGGTCCGGTCACTGTCCAGGTATAGCTCGGCGAGTCTGATCCGCCCGGCCGCCGACGTCGGCTTCCGCTGGTTCAGCACGGTCACGATCTGGCCGCGCAGCATGCGCGCCGACGCGGTGCCGATCTGCCGACGCACCACGTCGCCGTAGAGCGGGTGACTGATCCGCGCGGCCAGCGTAGGTCCGTCGCGGTCGATCCGGATCAGCTGCGCCTTCTCGGCGGCGTCGATCGCCCGTTCACCGGCAAGCTCCACCAGCGTGCCGAGGTCAAGCGGTTCGCACAGCGACAACAGCCGCAGCACCGTGACGGCCTCGGGATCGGCGTTGTCGAATCGGTTCTCCAGCAGCGTGGCCAGCCCGGACGACACCGTCGTCGCGCCGCGCAGCTGCCAGACCCCGTTGACCTCGGTCAGAGTGCCCGCCTCCAAGGCTGCCTCCACCATGTGCCGCAGGAACAGCGGGTTGCCGCCGGACTGTGACCAGATGACGTTGGCGCTGAGCTCCTCCAGGGTGCCGCCGAGCACCGACTCGATCAGCGCGACACACTCGTCCCTGCTGAACGGCTCGAGGTCGATCCGGCGCAGGTAGCCGTCCTTCCACAACGTCGTCACCGAGTCGGGGATGGGTTCGCCGCTACGGACCGTCGCGACGATCGACCCGGTCCGTTCGAGGGCGATCTGATGCAGCAGCGTGGCCGAAAGCTGGTCGAGGAGGTGGGCGTCGTCGACGCCGATCACCGCAGGTCCATCGGCGAGCAGAGACCGACGCGCGGAGACCAGTAATTCGATCGGATCGCGCGCATCGGTGGCTTTGACCCACTGGGCGAAGGCGCCCAACGGGATGCTGCTGGACGAGGAGGTGCAGGCGGCCCATCGGGCGCGACCCGGCAGTGACGCGGTCACGGACCGGGCCAACGTGGTCTTGCCGACCCCTGCAGCGCCGGTGATCACAACGCCTGAAACTTCGCTGTCGGACAGCGCCGACCTGATGACCTCGTATTTAGCCGGTCGCTCCAGTAGCTGCCAGCCCGTCCCCATGTCGCTAGCCTAAGGGTCGTTCCGGCCTACCGCTGAGTCTCGCAGTGAACTCGCCGAGTTCACCAGTGCACGCCCCGCCCGCGGTCAACCCGCGCGGGACATCTGGTCGGCGAACCAGTCCGGCCACGGCTGTTTCTCGAACGTCACCGCGTCGACGCAGACGTGGACCATCGCCGCCTCGGCGATGAGATCTTCGCCGCGGCGGATGGTGTACGTGCTGCGCAGCGAAGTCCGACCCAGCGGGTCGAAGCAGACGCCGACGGACAGGTCGTCGTCGAACCGCGCCGGTTGCCGGAACTGCAGCTCCGCCGCGGCCACCACCAAGTCGATGCCGCCGTCGATCAGTACCTGGTAGTCACCGAAGATGTCGCGGATGGCTTCGTTGAGGGCCATGTCGACCCAGGTCAGGTAGTGGCCGTTGAAGACCCGGCCCTGCATGTCGCATTCGACGTACCGCACGCGCACCGGCATGCCGAAGGGTTCGGGGGCCATCTCAGAACGAGGTGATGCCGTCCCAGTCCACCAGCGTCCACCCGATCACCGGGTTGCCGGTCAGCACGACCCGGCCGGTGTTGGGCAGCGGGTGATCGGTCGCCAGGCTGTCCTTGGCGTTGCGGGCATTCATCAACGTCCACAACATGATCGAGGCGGCGCTGGAGAATGCGACGGGCTTGTTGTTGCCGCTTTCGTAGATGCGCTGCACGGCGTTGGTGAAGTTTCCGTTGAACTCGGTGCCGCTGACCGAGCCGGGAATGGCGAAGTCGGTGTCCCCGCGCAGCCAGTCGGCCGGGGCGACCAGGAACGTCGCGGCGGCGTTGTTCGTGTCGGTCCCGTTGAACCAGCCGGCCGACACTTCGTTGAGTCCCGGCAATACGGTGACCTGTTTCCCGAGCGCCTTGGCCATCGGGGCGGCCGTCTGCTGGGTGCGCACCATCTGCGAGGCATAGACGCCGTCGTAACCGTTGCCCTTCAGCCGGTTGGCCACTGCGGTGGCCTGCTGCTCACCCGTCGGGGTCAGCGACGGTCCCGGAATCTCGGTGTCGATCAAGCCGGCCGCATTGGCCTCCGACTCGGCATGCCGGATCAGGGTGAGCGTGATCGTGCGTTCGTGGGGTGTATCGGAACTGCAGCTGGCGAGGAGGACGGTTGCCATCAGGGCGGCGAGCAGCGAGACGAGGGTCCGGGCGCGCAGGAGATGCATCCTTCTAGGTTGCCTTGTCGACCGCTGCGGTGGGACGGGATTGGACACAGTCCACCGCAGTGTGGACTCAATCCAACCCAGTGCGACGATGATGTTTCTCATCCCACGACCTCAGGAGTGCGGCAATGGCCATCGACCCCACGGCAATCGGAGCTGTCACCGACCCGCAGCCCTATCGGTGGACCGATCGCGACACGATGCTCTATGCGCTCGGCGTCGGCGCGGGCACCGAGGACTTGCCGTTCACCACCGACAACAGCCACGACATCGTCCAGCAGGTGCTGCCGACGTTCGCCGTGATCTGCTGCCCGGCATTCGGGGCCGCCACCAAGGTGGGTTCCTTCAACTGGGGCATGCTGCTGCACGGATCGCAGGAGATCCGCTTGCACGCACCGCTACCCGCCTCCGGTGAGCTGTCGGTGGTGTCGGAGGTCGCGGACATCCAGGACAAGGGTGAGGGCAAGAACGCGATCATCGTGATGCGTGGCAAGGGCACCGACCCGGCCACCGGCGAGCTGGTGGTCGAGACGTTGTCGACTGCGGTCATCCGTGGCGAAGGCGGTTTCGGCGGGCAGCCCGGTCAGCGGCCGGCCGCCCCGGAGTTCCCCGACCGCGAGCCGGACGCCCGGGTCGCGATGCCGACCCGCGGCGATCAAGCCTTGATCTACCGGCTCTCCGGTGACCGCAATCCGCTGCACAGCGATCCGTGGTTCGCCCGCGAGATGGCCGGTTTCGACAAGCCGATCCTGCACGGGCTGTGCACGTACGGATTCGCCGGGCGCGCACTGCTTGCCGAGCTCGCCGGCAACGATGCGTCGAAGCTCACCGCGGTGGCCGCGCGGTTCACCTCCCCGGTCTTTCCCGGCGAGACGTTGACGACGTCGATCTGGCGGACCGAACCGGGCCGGGCGGTGTACCGCACCGAGGCCAGCGGACCGGACGGCGAGAACAGCCGGGTGGTGCTCGACGACGGCACCGCCGAATACCACTAGCCGACCGCGCCGCCGACGAGGTGGCCGATCCCGAACGTGATGGCCATCGCCAGCGCGCCGCCGATCACCACCCGATAGATCGCCCGCCTCGGGGTGGCCCCGCCGAGTCGGGCGCTGACCCAGCCGGTGAGCGCCAGCGCGAGCAAGACCGCGACGAACGTGATCGGCACCCGGAGCGACGGGGGCGGCAACAGGATCGCCAACAGCGGCAGCAGCGCGCCGATCGTGAATGAGATCGCCGACGAGATCGCGGCCTGCCACGGATTGGTCAATTCCTCAGGGTCGAGACCTAATTCGACGTCGACGTGTGCGGCGAACGCGTCGTGGTCGGTGAGTTCCTCGGCCACCGTCCGCGCCGTCGCCGGGGTCAGGCCCTTGGCCTCGTACAGGGCGGCCAGCTCGTCGAGTTCGGCCGCCGGATCGGTCTCGAGCTCGCGGCGCTCCTTCTTCAGCATCGCCTTCTCGGAATCGCGCTGGGTACTGACCGAGACGTATTCGCCGACCGCCATCGACAGCGCGCCGGCGGCCAATGCCGCGATACCCGCGGTGAAGACTGGCCCGCGATCGATCGTCGCCGCCGCCACGCCCACGACGATGCCTGCGGTGGACACGATCCCGTCGTTGGCGCCGAGCACCCCGGCGCGCAACCAGTTCAGCCGACTGCCGAACGCACCGTGGTGCGGCTCGGCGGGATGGCTCGGCGGCACCGGTGGCGTGGTCACCTCTGCAGCGTAGGACTTTCGCCGTAGGCCCGTGCAATGTCTTCCGAGGTGGCCCAACCGGAATACGTCGGTCGCTGCGGCCAGCCTGCGGGGGAGTCCTGCCACTCCTCCTGGCGCCCCCAGGGCAGCAGATCGATGAGCGGGAAGGAGTGACTGAGCTGCTCCGTGCCGCGACCGTTGGTGTGCCAGGTGCGGTAGACCGTGTCGCCGTCGCGCAGAAAGACATTGATGCCGAAGCCTTCACCGGGCGCCGCATCGACGTCGGCGCCGAACGACGTGCCGGCCGCCGAATACCAATCCATCGCGTTGCCGACCTTGGCCTTGTAGGCCAGGGCTTCGTCGATCGGTCCGTTGGTGACGATGACGAAGCGGGCGTCGTAGATGTCCAGGAACTCCAGCCGGGTGAACTGCGAGGTGAACCCGGTGCATCCGGAGCACTGCCACTCGGCGCCGTCGGTCCACATGTGGTGATAGACGATCAGCTGCGAACGCCCGTCGAACACCTCGGCCAGGCAGACTGGCCCGTCCGGCCCGGTCAGTACGTACTTCGGCATCTCGACCATCGGCAACCGCCTGCGTTGCGCGGCGATGGCGTCGAGTTCACGGGTGGCGGCCTTCTCCCGCACGCGCAGTTCATCGAGCGCGGCGCGCCAGGTCTGCTGATCGACCACCGGAGGCAGAGCGGACATGGGGACTCCTTTACGTGGGTTCCGTCATCAGTGTTGACTCGACCCGTCGCCGATAGTCATCGGGTCGTGGACGGCGAGCCCGGACAACGCGGCAGGCAATGGCTGCTGATGCAGCACACCCAGCCGCTGGGTGGCGCGAGTGAGCGCGACATAGAGTTCTGCCGCGCCGCGCGGTCCGTCGGCGAGGATGCGGTCGGGTTCCACCACCAGCACCGCGTCGAACTCCAGGCCCTTCGTCTCCGACGGTGCGACCACACCCGGGATGCCGGGCGGTCCGATCACGATGCTGGTGCCCTCGCGGACAGCTTCGGCTGCGACGAATTCCTCGATGGCGGCCGGCATCTGCTCGGCGGAGACGCGCCGGGACCAGGGGCGGGTGCCGCACGCGCGCACTGACTCTGGCGCCGTGACACCCGGCGCGAACTCGGCGAGCAGAGCGGCCGCGACGGTCATGATCTCCGCGGGCGTGCGGTAGTTCACCGACAGCGACCGGTAGACCCACCGGTCGGCTGCATACGGGTCGAGCATCTCGGCCCAGCTTGTCGCCCCGGGCATGGAGCGCCGCTGGGCGAGGTCGCCGACCACCGTGAAGGACCGACTCGGGCAGCGGCGCATCAACACCCGCCAGTCCATCTCGGAAAGCTCCTGTGCCTCGTCGACCACGACGTGCCGATACGTCCAATCCCGGTCGGCCGCGGCGCGTTCGGCGAGATCGCGGTAGTCGCGCTCGGTGAAACGCTCGGCGAGTTCTTCGGCGTCGATCAAGTCCTGGGCGAGTAGCCGATCTTCGTCGTCCATCAGGTCCTCGTGCGCGACCATGTTCTCCAAAACACCTCGCGCATAGACTGTTTCTTCTCGCCGCGCCTGCTCGGCGGCATCGTCGGTAGCCTTGTCGCGGCCCAGCAGGTCTACCAGCTCGTCGAGCAGTGGCACGTCCGACACCGTCCAGGCGTCACCGACATCGCGCAGTAGCGACGGGTCGGCGCCGGCGGCGCGGAGCCGTTCGGGTGAGGTGTACAGCTCGGCCAGCAGCTCATGCGGCTCGAGCACCGGCCAGAGTTGGTCGAGGGCCGCGATGAACCGCTCGTTGTCTTCGAGGTCGGCGAGCAGGTCCGCGCGAACCTTCTCCCACGCATCGCGATTGTCGCGGGTCAACCAGCCGCGGCCGATCCGGGCGACCCCCCGCTCGGTCAGCACGTAGGTGACGATGTCGCGGAACACCGCACGCGCCGTGTTGTGCGGCAGTCCACTGGCCCGGGCCTCGTCGATGGCCCATTGCGCGGTGTCTGCCGCGATCTGCAGCGTGACATCGCCCAGCGGGATCTCCAATGGGTGCTCAGGCACCCGTTGACGGTCTTCGATCGCGGCCGCGAGGACGCCCAGTATCGCGCGAGAACCCTTGATGCGGGCGACGTTTGGAGTGTCCTCGGCGGTGACGTTCAATCCCGGCAGCAGGTCGCCGACGGTCATGAACACCACCTCCGATTCGCCGAGTGACGGCAGCACGCGGCTGATGTGGTTCATGAACGCCTGGTTGGGTCCGACGACCAGCACGCCGTGCCGTTCGATCCGGGCTCGCTGGGTGTAGAGCAGGTAGGCGACGCGGTGCAGCGCCACTACGGTCTTGCCGGTGCCGGGCCCGCCTTCGATCACCAGGACACCGGGATGTTCGAGCCGGATGATCTCGTCCTGTTCGGCCTGGATCGTCGCGACGATGTCGCGCATTCCTTCCCCGCGGGGAGCGTTGACCGCCGCAAGCAGGGCCGCATCGCTGCTGAACGGGCTGTCGTCGCCGGCGTCGGGGTCGGGGCGACCGAAGACCTCGTCGGTGAAATCGACCAGCCGCCTGCCGAGCGAGTGGAACTGGCGGCGGCGCCGCATGCCTTCGGGGTTGGCGGCGGTGGCGACATAGAACGCGCGGGCCGCCGGTGCTCGCCAGTCCAGCAGCAGCGGCTCGTGGTCGTTGTCCTCGTCGAAGATGCCGAGGCGCCCGACGTAGAGCCGTTCGCCCGAGATGGCGTCCAGTCGTCCGAAACACAGCCCGTGATCAGCGACATCCAACCGCGCGGCGGATTGCGCCAACGCCCGCACCTCGGCGTCCCGGGCCACGAGCGTTCCGCCGTCCTGCATGTCGATCGGGGCGCCCAGCGCGGCGCGGTACTGGGCTTTGACCCGCCTGCGCTTGGCGTCGAGCCGGTCGTAGAGCCCGGCCAGGTAGTCCCGTTCGGACTCCAGTTCGTGCTCGTGTGCGTGCTTCGACATGCCTGTCGGTTCTCCTCGATGTCGTCGATCAGTCATCCATCTTCGTCTAGTTCCGGCGGTGCCCTGTCCGGTAGAACATATGTTCGATATCCTTGGTCGGGTGAGTTGGTTCAACGGCCCGCCGAGCTGGTCGGAAATGGAGCGGGTGCTGGCTGGCAAGCCCCGCCGTCCAGGGCTATCGCTCGGGGAGCCGCACGCCGACGGCGGGGACAGCCCGGCCTGGTCGCGCCATCGGGAACCCTACGAACCGACCGGCGACCGTCCGCTGCGCTCAACCGTGCCCTATGCCGAGCTGCATGCCCATTCGGCCTACAGCTTTCTCGACGGTGCCAGCACCCCGGAGGAACTTGTCGAGGAGGCGTCCCGGTTGGATTTGCGGGCAATCGCGCTGACCGATCACGACGGCCTCTACGGAGTGGTGCGGTTCGCCGAGGCGGCCAAGGAGCTCGATATGCGCACCATTTTCGGTGCCGAGCTGTCGCTGGGCAATACCGCCCGCACCGAGGTGCCCGATCCGCCGGGTCCGCACCTGCTGGTGCTGGCCCGCGGGCCGGAAGGCTACCGGCGGCTGTCTCGCGAGCTGTCCGTCGCGCACCTGGCCGGCGGGGAGAAGGGCAAGCCGCGCTACGACTACGACTCGCTCACCGAGGCCGCGGGCGGGCATTGGCACATTCTCACCGGATGCCGCAAAGGCCATGTCCGGCAGGCCTTTTCGCGGGGCGGTCCGGAAGCGGCCGCCGAGGCGCTCGCCGACCTGGTGGATCGTTTCGGCCGGGACCGGGGCAGTATCGAACTTTCCCACCACGGCGATCCGCGCGACGCCGAGCGCAACGCCGCGCTGGCCGCGCT
>JAEZIA010000480.1 GCA_023416315.1 Actinomycetes bacterium | reverse complement strand
GCGCGGCCACGCTGATCTGCTCGGCGGCGTCGGTGTTGGTCATCGGGTCGATGTCCGAGGAGTTCTCCGGCCAGATCACGAACTGCGGTTGCGGCGCCTTGCCGGCGCGGACGTCGTCGGCCAGCTGCATGGTCACCCGGACGTGGTTGTCCAGGACCGCGCGGCGCTGACTGTTGAAGTCCAGCCCCAGCCGCGGCACGTTGCCCTGGATCGCGGCGATCGTGACCGCGGGCTCGTTGCCCGCGCCGCCCGCGGCGCGGCGCACCTGAGGGGCAGCCACCGCGGTGCTGAGCAGCACCGCGGTGATGCACAGTCCCGGCAGCAGCACGCGTGGCAGCGCTGCGTGCCCGGCTTCGGTGGCCGGGCTGCTGCGCTGCCACCAGCGTGCGATCTCGAACACCAGCGCGCCCAGCGACGTGCCGAGCAGGGCGATCGCGAACGACAGCAGCGGCACGCCACCGAGGGAGACCAGTGACAGGAACGGGCCATCGGTCTGTCCGAAACCGACGACGCCCCAAGGGAATCCGCCGAACGGCACGCACGATTTCAGCCATTCCTGGGCCGACCACACCAGCGCGAACCACAGCGGCCAGCCCGGTAGGCGGCGCACGACCACGGCCAGCAGACCGAACAACGCCGGGAAGAGCGCCTCGAGCGCAGACAGCGCCAGCCACGGCACCGGCCCGACCAACCCGCTGATCCACGGGATCAGCGGAATGTAGAACGCGAGCCCGAACAGGAACCCGTATCCGAGCCCACCGGCTGGTGTGGTCTTGGGATGCACCAGCACCCAACTGAACAACGCAAAGCTCAGCACCGCCGACCACCACCAGCCGATCGGGGGGAAGCTGATGCACAGCAACAGGCCGGCGGTCACCGCGACCAGCAGCCGGACCACCCGTGGCGGCAACGCGGTGCGCAGCCGGGTCAGCACCCGGCTAACCATGGAGCACGACACCCCGGTGCACGGTCTGCCTGCAGCGCGGCAGCGGGTCGCCGGGCGCCAACCGCGGTAGCGCGGGCACCCGCGAGCGCGGATCCGTCGACCAGCGCTGGACGGTGTCGGCTGGGACGGCCACGTCCACGTCGCCACCGAGCTCCCAGACCGCGTACGACGCCGGAGCCCCGGGCACCAGCGTGCCGCTGATCCCGTCGCGTACCCCGCCGGCCCGCCAGGCGCCCCGGGTGGCGGCGGCGAACGCCGCCCGCACCGAGATCGCGCTGCCCTCGGTCTGATGATGGCTGGCCGCGCGCACCGTCGCCCAGGGATCGATGCTGGTCACCGGGGCATCTGAGCCGAACGCCAAGGGCACGCCTGCTGATGCTAGTACCGAGAATGGGTTCAGCAGGGCGGCTCGATCGATGCCGAGGCGGCGGGCATACATGCCGTCTCGCCCGCCCCAGAGCGCGTCGAAGTTGGGTTGCATGCTGGCGGTCACGCCAGCCTGTCCCAGGGTGGCCGCCTGTTCGGTGTTGACCATCTCCAGGTGCTCGAGGCGGTGCCCGCAGCGGGCGACCGCGGGCGCGCCGAACCGCTCGACGAGGCGGGTCACGGCGTCGGTCACCGCGGTCACTGCGGCGTCGCCGATGACGTGGAAGCCCGCCGTCACCCCCGCCTCGGTGCAGGCGAACAGGTGGTCGGCGATGGCGTCGGCGTCCAGGTAGGAATTTCCGGTGAGCTCGGGTGCGTCGGCGTACGGCCGGCACAACCAGGCGGTGCGCGAGCCGAGCGCGCCGTCGACGAACAGGTCACCGGCCAGACCCCGGGCGCCGGTCGCCTCGATCAGCGCGGTGGCCTGGGCGGCGCTGGACACCGCCTCGCCCCAGTAGCCGACGACCTCGACCCCGTGGGAGGTGGCGCGCAGTTCCTGCCAGTCGTCGGGCCCGCCGATCTGCGGTCCGGCGCACTCGTGGACGGCGACGATGCCCGCCGCGGCCACCGCGTCCAGTGCGGCGAGCCGGGCGTCGGTGCGTTGGCGGGCGGTGTGCAGGCCGCGGGCCTCGCCGCGGACCAGGTGGTGGGCGTCGGCCGACCGCGGCCGCTGCGGGTGGTAGCCGGCGACGGCGGGCAGCCCGGGCACCAGGTCGCGCAGGCTCGTGGAGGCGATCGCCGAGTGCACGTCGACCCGCGCCAGATAGGTGGGCAGCGCGCCGACGACGGCGTCGACCTCCTCGGTGCTGGGCGCCTCGTCGCGCGCCCACCCGGCGTCGTCCCAGCCGTGCCCCCAGATCGGCCTGCCGGGATGGGCGGCCGCGTGCTCGGCGATCAGGGTCAGGCAGTGCTGTTTGGAGGTCGCGCCGGTCAGGTCGAGGCCGGTCATCAGCAGGCCGGTCGAGGTCAGATGGATGTGGCTGTCGACGAACGCGGGTGCGACGAAGGCGCCGTCGAGGTCGACGATCTGCGCGTCGCCGAACTGCGAGCGACCCAGCTCGTCGCTGCCCAGCCACGCGACGACGCCGTCGCGGACCGCCATCGCGGTGGCATCCGGGTGCGACGGGCTGTGGATACGCCCGCCCAGCAGCAGTGTGGTCACGGTCAGTCAGTCTCCCCCGCGCACGCGGGTCGGACCTAAAGGGTCAGTAGCGCCGGACGATATTGGCGTCGTGGACCGGGCGATCCTCGACGACCTCGCCGTCGATGTAGTCACCGCGACCGGGATAGCCGCCGGGCGCCGTCAGGTTGATGACGCTGACCCGGCGGGCGATGCCGCGGGTGAGCAGCATCCCGGCCAGCGGACGCACCACGCTGCGAGTGGGCGGCAGCAGCATCAGCGCGCCGATCGCGGTCGTGACGATGCCGGGGATGAACATCAGCACAGTGCCGAGCGCGACGAGCATGCTGTCGGCGACCGCACCCTGCGGATCGGTGCGGGTGCGCTGCAGCCGCAGGATCTGCTTCTTGACCTGCGAGCCGGCCAGCGCGACGCCGACCACCGAGGTGGCCAGCAGGATGAGCAGCGTCCAGCCGATACCGACCGACCAGGTCAGGGCGGCCAGAACCGCGAGTTCGACGACGGCGTAGAGGAAAAACGTCCGCAGCACCATGCAATGCCAACGAGCCGCGGGCCGGGGTGGTTCCGGCGACCGCTGATAGCAGCCTGAGAGTTCGGTTACGCGGTGATCTCGAGCGCGACGTGCACCTTGTCTATGCCGCCGCGGACCAGGCTGTGCAGGTAGAACCACCACGAGTGCTGCCAGTAGCGGCGCAGCACCTTGGCGTAGACGCCGCGGGTCTCCGAATCGGGCAGCACCCGCGCTTTCGCCTCGACGGCGGGCCCCTTCGGCTTTCCGAGCGCAGTCGATTCGGCGATCGTGACGCGCGGGGTGTTGCGGATCCGCTTGACCTTCCACGACACCCGGTCAGTGATCACCAGCAGCCGGTCACCGTCGGGCACGCCCCAGATCGCCGTCGGCTTGGGGGTGCCGTCCTTGGTGAACGTGGTGAGCAGCAGGTACTTGGCCTGCGCGACGTCGCCGAAGCTGGGCGCCATCGGCTCAGGCGGCCCGCAACTCGAGACCGATGGTGCGCTTGGCACCGCCGCGCAGCTTGCTGAAGAAATTGAAGACCTGCCCGACGATTCCGTAGCGCTTTCCGATCGCCTGATACACCCGCTCGGTCTGGGACTCGTCGAGCACCCGCGCCACCGCCTCGACGGGATCGCTCTTCACATTGCCGCGCATATCGCAGATCGCCACCGTCACCCGCGGCGTGTTCCGGATCCGCTTGACCTTCCAGGAGTTCTTCTCGGTGATCACCAATGCGACCTCGCCGTCGGGTACCACCCAGATCGGGGTCGGCTTGGGCCTGCCGTCCTTGGTGAACGTGGTCAGGGAGATGTATTTCGCGTTGACGACCTCGGCGAAGGTGAGTGCCATGCCGCCAATCTAGCGCGCTTCGAGCTCCCCTTCGGTCTCCAGCAGCACCTGCCGCAGCCCGTCCAGTGTCGCCGGCTCCGGGTTCTCCCACATCCCGCGCCCGACCGCCTCCAGCAGTCGTTCCGACATGCCGTGCAGCGCCCAGGGATTCGACTCGTTCATGAACTTGCGGTTCTCCGGGTCCAGCACGTAGGACTCGGTCAGCTGTTCGTACATCCAATCGGCCATCACGCCCGCGGTCGCGTCGTAGCCGAACAGGTAGTCGACCGTCGCAGCCATTTCGAAGGCGCCCTTGTAACCGTGCTTGCGCATCGCGGCCATCCACCGCGGGTTGACCACCCGGGCTCGGAACACCCGGGTGGTCTCCTCGGACAGCGTGCGGGTGCGCACCGCGTCGGGGCGGGTGTTGTCGCCGATGTAGGCCGCAGGAGCTTTACCGGTCAGTGCCCGCACGGTTGCGACCATGCCGCCGTGGTACTGGAAGTAGTCGTCGGAGTCGGCGATGTCGTGCTCGCGGGAGTCGGTGTTCTTCGCCGCCACCACGATTCGGCGGTACTGGGTGGACATGTCGTCGGCGGCCGGCCTGCCGTCGAGTTCGCGGCCGTAGGCGAAACCGCCCCACGCGGTGTACACCTGCGCCAGATCGGCGTCGTCGCGCCAGTTGCGGCTGTCGATCAGCTGCAGCAGCCCGGCCCCGTAGGTTCCCGGCTTGGAGCCGAAAATACGTGTGGTGGCTCGCCTTTCGTCACCGTGTTCGGCGAGGTCGACCTGCGTGTGGGCGCGCACGAAGTTCTGTTCGGCCGGCTCGTCGAGCCCGGCGACCAGTCGCACGGCGTCGTCGAGCATCGTGACGACGTGCGGGAAGGCGTCCCGGAAGAATCCGGAGATCCGCACCGTCACGTCGATGCGCGGCCTGCCCAGCTCTTCGATCGCGATGGCCTCCAGGTCGACGACGCGCCGTGACGCGTCGTCCCACACCGGCCGGACGCCCAGCAGCGCAAGGACTTCGGCGATATCGTCGCCGGAGGTGCGCATCGCCGAGGTGCCCCATACCGACAAGCCGACCGACCTCGGCCAGTCACCGTGGTCCTTGCGGTAGCGCTCCAGCAGCGAATCCGCCATCGCCACACCGGTTTCCCACGCCAGCCGGGACGGGACGGCCTTGGGGTCGACGGAGTAGAAGTTGCGGCCGGTGGGCAGCACGTTGACCAGACCGCGCAACGGCGAACCCGATGGACCGGCCGGAATGAACCGGCCGTCCAGCGCGCGCAGCACCTGGTCGATCTCGGCTGCCGTGCCGGCCAGCCGCGGCACCACCTCGGTCGCGGCGAACCGCAGAATCGCGGCAACCCCGTCATCGTCGGTCAGTTCGCCGACCCGGCCGGCGTCCCACCCGGTGGCCTGCAACCCGGCCAACAGGGCGCGGGCCCGCTGTTCGGCGTCGTCGACGGCGGCCCGGTCGGCGCTGCCGTCCTCGGCCAGCCCGAGCGCCTGGCGCAGTCCGGGCAGGTGCTGATCGCCGCCGAACAGCTGCCGGGCCCGCAGGATCGCCAGAACCAGGTCGAGTTCGGCCTCACCGGACGGGGCGACGCCGAGGATGTGCAGGCCGTCGCGGATCTGCACATCCTTGATCTCGCACAACCAGCCGTCGACATGCAGCAGCATGTCGTCGAACGAATCGTCCTCCGGGCGTTCGGCCAGACCCAGGTCGTGGTCCATTTTCGCCGCCCGCATCAACGTCCAGATCTGCTGGCGGATCGCGGGCAGCTTGCCCGGATCCA
>JAEZIA010000449.1 GCA_023416315.1 Actinomycetes bacterium | reverse complement strand
CTGCAGGAACTGCGACTTCGGGTAATAGGTGCCACAGAAGAACGGCCTGCCGTCCGGGGTGAGGAAGCACGTCATCGGCCAGCCACCCTGCCCGGTCATCGCCACGGTCGCGTTCATATACACCGCGTCGAGGTCGGGTCGTTCCTCCCGGTCGACCTTGATGCAGACGAAGTTCGCGTTCGCCACCATGGCGACGTCCTCGGATTCGAACGACTCGTGGGCCATCACGTGGCACCAGTGGCAGGCCGCATAGCCGATCGACAGCAGGATGGGCACGTCCCGGCGAGCGGCCTCGGCGAGGGCCTCGGGCGTCCACTGCTGCCAGTGCACGGGATTGGCCGCGTGCTGACGCAGATAGGGGCTGGTCGCGCTGGCGAGCCGGTTACCCGGCGGACTCATGCGGCGGTTTCTCGCCCTCGACAGACTCCGCAGTCGGCTGCTCGTCGAAACTCTTCGGCAGCTTCTTGAGGTGCCGGTTCATCGACCACACCAGGACAAACACGCCGATCATCAACAACACCACGATCAGCAGGCCGAACGGGCTGGCCTTGCCGAAATCCGGGCCGGTGTTCTTGGGCTCGTCGGCCAGCAGTGTGATGGCCGTCGTCAACAGGTCGGTCACTCAAAAATCTCGATTCCGGTGAACAGGTCGTCTTCGGGCAGCTTGACGGGCACCCGCGAACGAGCCAGTTCGAACTCCTCGGTGGGCCACAGCCGCTGCTGCCACTCTATGGGTGTCGCGAAGAAGAACCCGTCCGGGTCGATCTGGGTGGCGTGCGCCTTGAGCGCCTCGTCGCGCTGGTTGAAGTACTCCGAGCACAGCACCCGGGTGGTCACCCGGCCGGCGAAGACGTCGATCTCGGGATCCCACTTCTTCAGCCAGTCGGCGAACGGACCAACTTGTCCGTGCTTGGCGAACTCGTCCTGCAGCAGCTGCAGGCGGGCGCGCAGGAAGCCGTGGTTGTAGTACAGCTTGCTGACCGTCCACGGTTCACCGGCCTCGGGGTACAGCCGGTAGTCGGCGGCGGCTTCGTAGGCGGCCACCGAAACCTGGTGGCAGCGAATGTGATCCGGGTGCGGATAGCCGCCGTTCTCGTCGTAGGTCGTCATCACGTGCGGGCGGAACTCGCGAATCACCTTGACCAGTTCGCCGACCGGCTGCTCCAGCGGCACCAGCGCGAAGCAGCCCTCCGGCAGCGGCGGCAGCGGGTCGCCCTCGGGCAGCCCGGAATCCTCGAACCCCAACCAGCGGTGCTCGACGCCGAGGATCTCGGCCGCGCGGGCCATCTCGTCGCGCCGGATGTCGGCGATCCGGCCGCGCACCTCCGGCAGATCCATCGCCGGGTTGAGAATGTCGCCCCGCTCACCACCGGTCAGGGTCACCACCTGAACCCGGTGCCCTTCGGCGGCGTAGCGGGCCAGCGTGGCGGCGCCCTTACTGGACTCGTCGTCCGGATGGGCGTGCACAGCCATCAACCGCAGTTCGGTCACTTCTCCCCTGTACTCACTGCTCTGGACGCCGCATCGCGGCGCTGCTCGTTATCGCGTCGTACGTGCTGATGCAACAGTCACAGCACGCCCTATAGTCCAATAGTTCCATTCTGGGTACGGATACCCGTAATCGAAGCTTTGCCGACGAGAGACCCCCGCAGACCCATGACCGACAGTTCGCCGCGACTCCCGGAGTCGCGCTACGGACGCTCCCGCCTGCCGGCGGCCACCCGGCGCCGGGTGGCATTTGCGCTGGGCGTGCTGGTTCTGGCCGCCGGCCTGGTGCTCGCGCTGATCGCCTACCAGCGCTTCGAGGGCAACGACGTCGAGGGCACGATCGCGGCGTATGAGGTCACCGACGATCACACGGTTTCGGTGACGATCAGCGTGACCCGAAAGGATCCCTCACAGCCGGTGCACTGCATCGTGCGGGCGCGTTCGCACGACGGCGCCGAAACCGGGCGGCGAGAAATTCTGGTTCCCCCGTCGGATGCGGCAACGGTGCAGGTCACCACATTTGTGAAGTCGTACAAACGAGCGTTCGTCGGCGATATTTACGGCTGCGGAACCGACGTGCCGCCCTACCTCGTCGCGCCCTGACCGGCCACGAAAGGGCGAACAGCGAACTGCGAAAGTCTTAAGGACCGCTGTCCTCGCGGTGGTAGACTGGCTCGATACACGGTTCCTGCTGGGAGCCGTGTATTGCTTCATTAGCGCGTTTGTTCGCAGCTCTTCGATGGCAATACACGCGGAATCATCCGCATGTTCCCGGCAGCGACAACAGACTGCACGCGAACAGCGCGGAACCAACGAATGAGGAGCGCGGCGAGATGACTGATACCCAGGTGACCTGGCTGACCCAGGAGTCGTATGACCGGCTCAAGACGGAGCTGGACCAGTTGATCGCCAATCGCCCGGTGATTGCCGCCGAGATCAACGACCGTCGTGAAGAGGGCGATCTCCGCG
Organism: Actinomycetes bacterium; assembly: GCA_023416315.1. GTDB lineage: Bacteria > Actinomycetota > Actinomycetes > Mycobacteriales > Mycobacteriaceae > Mycobacterium. Next base: position 1,447 of record JAEZIA010000449.1, on the reverse strand, counting down.
AGAACGGTGGCTACCACGCCGCCCGCGAGGAGCAGGGCCAGCAGGAGGCGCGCATCCGCCAGCTGCAGGAGCTGCTGAACACCGCGAAGGTGGGCGAGGCGCCCAAGCAGTCCGGCGTCGCGCTGCCCGGTTCGGTGGTCAAGGTCTACTACGACGGCGACGAGTCCGATACCGAGACCTTCCTGATCGCCACCCGCCAGGAGGGCATCGACCACGACAAGCTCGAGGTCTACTCGCCGAACTCCCCGCTGGGCGGCGCCCTGCTCAACGCGAAAGTCGGTGACACCCGCGAGTACGCGGTGCCCAGCGGCAAGACCGTCAAGGTCACGCTGGTGAGCGCCGAGCCGTACCACGCGTAACCTCACGCTCGCGCGTGGCGCGCATCGCTGAAGACCTCCTTCTGCTGCTGCTCGACAACGCCGCGGCACAGCCCGGCGTCGAGCCGGCGCGGCTGCAACGACTGCTGCCCGCCGCCGTGCTGCTCGACTTGGCGTACGACTGCCGGGTCCGGCCCGCGCTTCCCGGCGAGCCGGTTGCGGCCGACCGGCTGGTCGCGCTCGCGGGTCCACCGCCGTTGGATCCCGTTGTGCGCCCGGCACTGGCGCTGCTGGAGCAAGCCCCGCTCACGGCCGACGAGGCAATCGGCAAGCTGCGCAAGCACACCGAGGACCTGGTCCTCGACCAGCTGCTGCGCACCGGGCAGCTACATCAGATTGCGTTGTCGCAGCACCGGTTTCGCCGCAACTCGTACGCCTGGCCGTTGGCCAGCCGAGGACGCGTCGACCGGGCCCGCTCGGCACTGCTGTCAGCGCTGTTCGACGGGAACCGACCCGAGCCACCGACGGCGGCGATCATCTCGCTGCTGCACACCATCGGCGGGCTAGGCGCGGTTCTGAGCCTCAATGACCGCGGCTGGCAGTGGGTGGTTGACCGCGCCGGCGAAATCGCAAGCGGCACTTGGGTGGACGACGAGAAAATGGCTGAGGTCAACCTCGCGGTGACCACCGCCGTGGTGCGGCCCGCGCTAGTTTAGCGCTTGCTCGAGGTCGCCGAGCAGATCCGCCGGGTCCTCGATACCCACCGAGAGGCGCACCAGATCCTCGGGCACCTCGAGCTGCGACCCCGCGGTCGACGCGTGTGTCATCGCGCCGGGGTGCTCGATCAGCGACTCGACCCCACCGAGCGACTCGGCGAGGATGAAAATCTCTGTGCGCGAACACAACCGGCGCGCCGCCTCGATGCCGTCGCGCATCCGCACCGACACCATGCCGCCGAACCCGCTCATTTGGCGGGCGGCCACCTCGTGTCCGGGATGCGACGGCAGACCGGGATAGAGCACCTGGCTGACCGCGTCATGTTCGGCCAGGAACTCGGCCACCTTCGCGGCGTTGGAGCTGTGCCGCTGCATCCGAAGCTCCAGTGTCTTCAGGCCGCGCATCGTCAGGTA
>JAEZIA010000061.1 GCA_023416315.1 Actinomycetes bacterium | reverse complement strand
GGGTTTCGATCCACTCCAGCACCGCGAACCGCTCCGGCGGAGCGAGTGCGGTGAAGTCCAGGCCGGCCAGCGAGTCGACCGCAGCGGTGAGCGCCTCGCGGCCCACCTCAATCGAACTCATGTTCGATACACTACGCCGGCATACCGACAGAAATTTTCACCGAAACGGGACTCCGCTACTATCTGCGTATGAATGCAGATAGCCAGCTTGCTGACGATCATGCACTGTTGGTCGTTGAGGTCTTCCGCATGCTGGCCGACGCCACCCGTGTGCAACTGCTCTGGTCGCTGATCGGCGGCGAACTCAGTGTCAACGATCTGGCCGAGCGCGTCGGCAAGCCGGCGCCGTCGGTGTCGCAACACCTGGCCAAGCTGCGAATGGCCCGATTGGTCCGCACCCGCCGCGAAGGCACCCAAGTGTTCTACCGCCTCGAGAACGACCATGTGCGCCAGCTTGTCACCGACGCCGTCTACAACGCCGAGCACGCGGCAGGCGGCGTACCCGCCCATCATCGCGATGTCCATGAACTTCCGAACCGGGGGAGCGCGTCATGACCCACGACCACGGGCACACCCATGACCACGCCGGGCGCGTCGACGACGCCCTGCGCGACAGCGCCGCCGGGATCCGCGCCGTCAAGATCAGCCTGATCGCGCTCGGCATCACTGCAATCATCCAGGTCGCGATCGTCTTGGCATCGGGATCCGTTGCGCTACTGGCTGATACGATTCACAACTTCTCCGATGCGCTGACCGCCATTCCGCTGTGGATCGCCTTCTCGCTGAGCCGACGCGCCGCCACCCGCCGCTACACCTACGGCCTCGGTCGCGCCGAGGACCTCGCCGGACTGTTCGTGGTGGCCGTGATCGCGATCTCGGCTGTCGTCGCCGCGACGCAGGCCGTCGACCGACTGATCCATCCGGTGCCGGTGTCCCACCTGGGCTGGGTGGCCACGGCCGGGCTTGCCGGATTCATCGGCAACGAAATCGTGGCCCTGTACCGGATCCGCGTCGGAAAGCGGATCGGATCGGCGGCGCTACGCGCCGACGGAATGCATGCGCGCGCCGACGGATTGACGTCGCTTGCCGTCGTACTCGGTGCCACCGGGGTGGCTCTGGGATTCCCGGCCGCCGATCCGATCATCGGATTGATCATTGCCGCTGCGATCGTTGTCGTGATGATCGTCGCCGCCCGTGATGTGTTCGCGCGACTGCTCGACAGCGTCGACCCCAGCTTGGTCGATACCGCGTATCACACGCTGCAGGACCGGCCGGGTGTCCTCGGCGTGCAGCGGGTGCGGATGCGCTGGATCGGCCTTCGCCTGGACGCCGACGTCGAACTTGATGTCGACCCGCAGCTCAGTCTGCGTCAGGCCCACGACCTGGCTCACGAAGCCGAACACGCATTGACCCACGCGATTCCGAGGCTGGACACCGCTGTCGTGCACGCCTATCCGGCGCATTCGCACTAACAGACGTACTGGATACCGATCCCGGCGGGCGGAGTGGCCTGGCGAGCGCAGGCGAACGCGTCGACGCCCTCGGCGGCCAATCGCACCGCCGACTGATGGGCATAGTTCACGCAGAACAGTGCATCGGCGTCGGTGCGGCACCGGTAATTGCCGAACGAAAGCGAAGCACCAGAAGGCAATTCGCGACCCTGTCCGTTGGCGAAGCGACCCGGGTCGCCGTGCGACGACCCGATTTCGACACTGGCGCCGTCGAAATCGACCCAACCGCCCTTCCACTGCCCGTAGACGTCGGCCGGTCGCGGCGGGGGATCGGTCAACTCCACCAGGCAGGCCAGCGCGGGCGACCCGTGCTTGGCGTCGGTCATGCACGTCGTGCCTGCCGCCGTCGTGAACGCCACATCGTCGCCGAGGTCGGTCGTGACACCGCTACGCAGCGCGATGTGGTACTGCGCGGCATCGATCGGTGGGGCGGCTTCGATCCACGTGATCGCGTCGGCGATCGGCGCGCCGGCCGTCGGTGCCGGTAGGGCCGAGGTGGTGGTCGTTGTCGAGGTCGTGGCCGACGGCGACGTGATGGTGCGCGACGGCGTGATCGGGGTCAGTTGGGTGTGCTGCGCTTGGCCGCCTGTCGCGCCGGAACATCCCGCGACCAGCAGCGACGCGCTGAGCGCCAGGGCGATCCGCATCCAGACAGGCTAGCGGCACCCACCCGATGAGCTTGCTAGGCGCGTCGAGAAGCGAGATGTTCGCTACCGTCGTGTGATGCACGAACACACCGTCCGCGCCACCACGCGCAGCGGCATCGTCGAGGGGTTCGTCCGCGACGGGGTGAACAGGTGGCGGTCGATTCCCTACGCCCGTCCGCCGGTCGGGGCGCTGCGCTTCCGTGCACCGCAGCCCGCGCAACCGTGGCGCGGGGTGCGGTACTGCCATGGCTTCGCCAACTGTGCTCCCCAACAGCGCCGCTACACCATGCTGGGGGTCGGCAAATACCAGCCGATGGGCGAAGACTGCCTGACGCTGAACGTGGTGACCCCGAAATGGGCGGGCGACGCCCCGGCGCACGAGCCGCTACCGGTGATGTTCTTCATTCACGGCGGCGGCTACCTGATGGGCAGCTCGGCCACCCCGATCTACGACGGCGCCGCGCTGGCCCGCCGGGGCTGCGTCTACGTGTCGGTGAACTATCGGCTCGGCGCACTCGGATGTGTCGATCTGTCCTCGCTGTCCACGCCGAACACCCCGATCGACAGCAACCTGTTCCTGCGCGACCTGATCATGGCGTTGCGCTGGGTGCGCGACAATATCGGCGCCTTCGGCGGTGATCCGGCCAATGTGACGATCTTCGGGGAGAGCGCCGGTGCGCATGCTGTCGCGACTCTGCTCGCGGTTCCTGACGCCGAAGGCCTGTTCTCCCAGGCGATTTCGGAGAGTCCCGCGTCGGGATTGGTCAGCGGACCGGAGACCGCGGCCAAGATCGCGGGCAAATTCGCCACGCTGCTCGGGGCCGGCGCCGACGACGCCGCCGAAACCGTGATGAGTGCCCGGCCGCGCGACCTCGTCGCGGCGCTGGACACATTGCTCGTCGAGAGCATGACCGACATGGACGGCGCCTTCTCCCTCGGCCCGACCTACGGTGACGACATCCTGCCCGACGATCCGATCGCGGCCATGCGGCGGGGCAGCGCCCACAAGGTGCCGTTGATCGTCGGTACCAACGCTGACGAAGGCAAGCTGTTCACCCGGTTCATGAAGCTGTTGCCGACCACCGAGCCCGCGATCGAGCGGTTACTGGCCGGCGCGGATCCCGAAGCGCGAGAACGGATCACCGCGGCCTACCCGGGATACCCGCGACCGGAAGCCTGCGTCGCGCTCGGCGGCGATTTCGCCTTCGGCACCGCGGCCTGGCAGATCGCCGAAGCGCACGGTGTGCATGCGCCCACCTATGTGTACCGCTACGACTATGCGCCGCGAACCCTGCACTGGTCGGGTCTGGGCGCCACCCATGCCACCGAATTGCTGGCCGTCTTCGACATCTACCGGACGCGATTCGGTGCGGCGCTGACGGCTGCCATTGACCGGCGGTCCGCGCTGAAGGTCAGCCGCGACCTGCAGAACCGGTGGCGCAGTTTCAGTCGGACCGGAGTGCCGGGGGAGGACTGGCCCCGCTATACCGAGCCGGAGCGGCCGGTGCTGGTGTTCGACCGGCACACCCGCGTCGATTACGACCCGCACCCGCACCGCCGCGAGGCGTGGGCGGGTTTCTCGCTGGCCCGCCGCTGAGTCAACCTGGTCCTTTTGACACCAGTCAAAAAGTGGTCGGATACCTTTCGGACCGACAGGGACTTGCCCTAGGTTGATCGCGTGCAGACCAACGACATCGTCATCGAACGCCCGACAGATTTGACCGCCGATTGGCTGGCCGCCGCGATCGGCGCCCCGGTCGCCGGGTTCACCGTCGAGCGCATCGGCACCGGGCAGATGAGCGAGTGCTATCGGATCGGTCTGGCGTACGACGACGCCGCGGCCGGTCCCGCCTCGGTGGTCCTCAAGGTCGCCGCCACCGACCCGACCAGCCGGCAGACCGGTCTCGCGCTGGGACTTTACGAGCGCGAGGTCAAGTTCTACGCCGACGTGGCGCCGAGCCTGGGCGGTCCGATCGCCGAGTGCTATCACAGCTCCTACGACCCGCAGACGGGCATCTTCGCGCTGCTCCTCGATGATGCCGCCCCCGCCGAGGTGGGCAACGAGATCCGCGGTGCCACACTCGCCGACGCCACGCTGGCGCTGACCGAACTCGGCCGGTTGCACGCCCCGGTGATCGGCACCGAGAACCTCGCCGAAGCCGAATGGCTGAACCGGGAGGCCCCACTGAACCAGGCGTTGGTCGGTCAGCTGTGGGCCGGATTCGCCGACCGGTACGCCGACGCGATCACCCCCGACCAGCGGTTGGTGTGTGAGCGCCTGGTGGCGAGCTTCGATGCGTATCTGGCCGACGAGTCGGCGCCCGAGCGGATCAAGGGCCTGGTGCACGGCGACTACCGGCTGGACAACATGCTGTTCGGTCGGCCCGGTTCCCGGCGCGATCTCACCGTTGTCGACTGGCAGACCGTCACCTGGGGACCGGCCATGACGGACGTGGCGTATTTCATCGGCTGCGCTGTCGCGATCGAGGACCGCCGCGCTCACTACGAGGACCTGCTGCGCGCGTATCACCAAGGGCTCGGCCCGAATTCGCCCGTCACCCTCGAGGAGGTGCGCGAGGGCGTCCGGCGTCAGAGCTTCGCGGGCGTGATGATGGCGGTAGTCTCGTCGATGCTCGTGGAACGGACCGAGCGCGGCGACGAGATGTTCCTGACCATGCTGGACCGGCACACCAGCCATGTGCTCGACACGGGTGCGCTGGAAATCCTGCCGGTGGCGGCCGCCGCGGGCGCCTTGACCCCGGACCCGGTCGACGAGGGCGCCCACCAGCCCGGTGATGAGCCACTTTGGAACGAAAGCTGGTACTGGGACTTCGCCGATCCGGCGCAGGAGATCGGTGGCTGGCTGCGGCTCGGCTTGGTGCCCAACCAGAACGTCGCATGGATCAATGCGCTGGTGTGCGGACCCGATATGCCGACGGTCGCGCTGGTGAACTTCGAGGCGCCGTTGCCCGCGGACCCCGCGGTGGTCCTGGCCGACGGTGCCGAACTGCGCCACGGCGCGATCACGCCGCTGCAGAGCTACCGTGTCGAAGTTCGCGGCACCGCACAGGAATTCACCGATCCGTCGGCGCTGCTGCGCGGTGAACCTGGCCGGCCGGTGGAGTTGGCGATGGACTTGACCTGGACGACGGTGGGGACACCGTATGCGTATCGCATCACCACCCGTTACGAGATGCCCTGCACCGTCACCGGAACCGTCACGATCGACGGGCGGGTGCACGAGTTCGAGGCGGTCGCCGGCCAGCGCGACCACTCGCACGGTGTGCGCGACTGGTGGAGCATGGACTGGGTCTGGAGCGCGTTGCACCTCGACGACGGAACCCATCTGCACGGCGTCGATCTCCGCATCCCGGGCCTGGACCCGGTGAGCGTCGGTTACCTGCAGCGTTCTGGCGAACCGGTCACCGAAACCACCGTCGTCGCGGCCGAAGCCACCTTCTCCGACAACGGATTACCGCTGACCACCCGCATCGACTACCAGCCCGGCCCGGTGCGGGCGACGGTCGACGTCCGCGGGCATGCGCCCGTTCGGCTGATCGGCCCGGAGGGGCAGGTCAGCTATTTTCCGCGGGCATGGGTCACCGTCGAGACCGCCGACGGCAGACGAGGCGCCGGCTGGGTGGAGTGGAACCGCAACCTGACCTAGAGGTGTGCGGAGTCGTCATCGAGTTCGTCGCGACGCAGCGCCATCGGTGTCGCCACGGGCAGGTCACCGCCGGCGATGACCTGCCGGGTGATCGGTGTGAGCGCTGCGAACAGCCGCTCCACCGCGGCGTCGTCGAGCGCGTCCAGTGCGGACAGCGCCAGAGTGTCGGTCCGCAGTTCGACATGTCCCTTGAGCCGACGCCCGGTGTCGGTGAGTGTGCCTGCCCGCGTGAGCAATCCGCGGTCACCCAGTGCTTGTACGCACGATTCCCACTCCTGGTCGGAATAGTCGCGGGTGCGTTTGATGAAATCAGCGGGCACCGCCCCGGCGGCCACGTGCAACACGTTGGACTCCCGACCGCTGATGCCCTCGCTGGCCAGGACCGCGACGTGGCCGTCCCCGCGGTGTTCGCGCAGCAGCGTCGCCGCGTGCCACAGCGCGGCCAGCGGGGAATCGGGCCACGGTAGCGCCAGGTTCGCCGCGAACAGCGGCCGGCCGTCCGCGGGTGCGCCTCGCGCCGCCAGGCCCGCCAGTTCGGCGGCCTCCGACACGCCGGGACTGTCGTCGCCCAGGCCGTAGCCGTGCAACGCGGCGACCGCGGTGTCCTGGCGCGCCCGCACCATCTCGGCGGGTGTGGCGATGTCCCAGATCGCAGGCACCGCCTTGCGGACCCGTTCGGTGGAGAAGTTGTAGAAGATCGCGGTGACGACCTCGGCGGGCACCTCACCCAGTGGCGCCGCGCGACCAGCGAAATAGCCGCGCCAGAACCCGACGAATCCCATGTCGTCGAACGCACTTCGGACACCCGGGGCGAAATAGGTGATCCCGTGAACGGGCTCGTAGCGATCGAAGAAGCGGCGTGCCAATGCGGGGGTTCTGCTCACTCCTGTAGTCAACCACCACCCGACGGCGCCGGGCCGGTGCCCGCCCTTGGTATCTTGCACCGCGGACACGAGAGATCCCGCGGCACATTCCTGGAGGTCATGATGCGCCCGACGATGGTGCTCGCGCGGCTGGGCGTCGCGCTCGCCACCGGGCTGGTCGCGGTTGCTCTGGGTGGCTGCTCCTCGCACGCCACCCCCGGTCCGTCGGTGTCGAAAGTCGACCTGGAGAAAGATATCTCGCAACGCCTCAAGGCCGCGGGTCAGACACCGCAGACGGTCACGTGCAAGGACAATCTGTCGGGCGAGATCGGGAAGACGACCCGCTGTCAGGTGCTGTTGAGCGGAGCGGACAGCTTCGACCTCGTGGTGACCGCGACGAAGATCGACGGTGAGACCGTCGGCTACGTCATGGTTCCGGCCGCGTCGAAGGAACAGCTGGACAGGGTGGTGGCGAAGACGGTGTCACAGACCGCGGGGGTCACCGTCGATTCGGCCGACTGCCAGGGCGGCCTGGAGGGGCAGAAGGGCGCACACACGCAGTGCGAGGTCACCGCTCAAGGTGCGAAGTCACGACACACGGTGACGGTGACCAAGGTCGAAGGACTGATGATGTACTTCCACGTCCAGCCGGCGCCGGCCTGAGGTCGCCTACCCCTGCGACGCGAGATCCCCGGCCAGTGCGGCCGCCGACTCGTCGATGATCGCCCGCATGGCACGTTCGGCCGCCGCCTCGTCGCGCAGGCGCACCGCCCGCGCGACCTCGTCGTGCAGCTCGATCGCGGCCGGGTTGGGCCGATCCGGCATCATGCCGTGATGGGTACGCCCACCGAGCACCTCGGCGACCACATCGTTGAGCGCCCGAAACATTTCATTGCCGCTGGCATCCAGCAGGGTGCGGTGAAAGACCTTGTCCGCCAGCAGATAGGCTTCCAAATCGCCGGACCGGCCGTGCACCACCATGTCCGATACGGCGGCCGCCATGATTCGGCACTGGTGCGGATCGGCTCGCCGCGCCGCCAACGCGGCGGCGGCCGGCTCGAAGCCGCGGCGCAACTCCGACAACGACATCAGCTGCGCGGCTCGGTCTCCGACGTCGAGACGCCAGCGAATGACTCTGGGGTCGAACACATTCCACTTGTCGGGCGGCTGAATCGTGATGCCGACCCGACGCCGCGGAGCGACCATCCGCATGGATTCCAGGACCCGGATGGCTTCGCGGGCCACCGAACGGGACACGCCATGGTCCGCGCTGACGCCGTCCAGGGTCAGCACCTGCCCCGGCTGGTAGCGCCCGGAGACGATGGCTTCGCCGAGCGCGGTCAGAACGCTGCTGTGCAGCTCGCTGACCATGGGCTCCGGCGTCATGGATACATGTTGTCATACCAGCCTAGTTAGGCGATAAAACAGATTCATCACGGTTTGGTATTGCAAAAGGTATGACTATTGATGGATGCTGTGTGACATGGCCGACAGCCGGGTAGACGCAGGCGTGAGCTCACCTATCGTCGTTATGGGGGTCTCCGGTTCGGGAAAATCGACCGTGGGCGCTGCGCTGGCTCAGCGGCTGCGGGTCCCGTTCGCCGACGCTGACGATTTTCACCCGGCGGCCAACATCACCAAGATGACCGCCGGTCACCCGCTCGACGACGACGACCGCTACCCGTGGCTGGAGGCCATCGGCGCCTGGCTGGCCGAGCACGCCGGTGGCGGTGTGATGAGCTGCTCGGCGCTCAAACGCAAGTACCGCGATCAGCTCAGACGCCATTGCGCCGACGTCACGTTCCTGCATCTGAGCGGCACCGCGGACGTCATCGCCCGCAGGCAGGCGAGCCGGCCGGGCCATTTCATGCCCGCCACCCTGCTGGCATCGCAATTCGACACCCTTGAACCCCTCGATGCCGACGAACGCGGCATCAGCATCGACGTCGATCAGAGCATCGACTCGATTGTCCAGACCTACGTATCCCGCGCCGGAAGAGAGTGACGCCGATGAACCTGCAAGCCACCATCCTGGCCGAAGCGCCGAAGTTGGCGACACCGGTAGCCCCCGGCTGGCAGCTCATCCTGGCATTCCTCGCCGGCATCGCGGTGATCGTCGTCCTCATCACGGTGGTGCACCTGCATCCGTTCCTGGCGTTGATCTTCGGCGCGCTGACCGTCGGGATTGTGGCGGGGGAGAACCTCGAGAAAGTCCTCAAGTCGTTCTCCGACGGGTTCGGATCCACCGCCGCGGGGGTCGGCATCCTGATCGCACTGGGCGCGATGTTCGCCAAACTGCTCGCCGACTCCGGCGGTGCTGACGAGATCGTCGACACCATCGTCGGGCACGCCTCACCGCGGGCGTTGCCCTGGGCGATGGCGTTGGTGGGCTCGATCATCGGTCTGCCGATGTTCTTCGAGATCGGCCTGGTGCTGTTGATGCCGGTCATCTACCTGGTGTCGCGCCGCTCGCAGTTGTCGTTGATCACGGTGGGAATCCCGGCGTTGGCCGGTCTTTCGGCCATGCACGGCTTCGTGCCACCGCATCCGGGACCACTGACCGCGATCGATCTGCTGCACGCCGATCTGGGTCTGACATTGGCTCTCGGTGTGGCAGTGGCGATTCCGACGATCATCGTGGCCGGACCGCTGTTCGGCAGGCTCGCCGGGCGCTGGGTGGTCGTGGAGGCCCCGGACACCTTCGGATCCGGCGCGGCCGCGTTGCGCGACGCCGGGCCGGAAGGCGAGATCATCCCCGACGAGAACCGCGGGCCCCGCCGGCCGTCGTTCGGGGTGACCTTGTTCAGCGTGCTGCTGCCCGTGGTGCTGATGCTCGGTAAGGCCCTCGTCGACATCTTCATCGACGACGAGAACCAGTGGTTCCGAGTCGCTTTCGACGTGCTGGGCACCCCGCTGGTGGCGTTGCTGATCGCGGTGATCGTCGGGATCTTCACTCTCGGCGGCGGCGCGGGCATGTCGCGTGGCGACGTGATGAAGTGCGTCGAATCGGGTTTGCCTCCGGTCGCAGGCATCATCCTCATCGTCGCCGCAGGCGGTGGCTTCAAGCAGGTCCTGGTGGACTCGGGGATCGGCACGCTGCTCGCCGACTGGGCCAAGGATGTCAACATCTCGGTGATCGTGCTGGCGTGGGTCCTGGCCGTGTTGATCCGACTCGCGACGGGCTCGGCGACGGTCGCCACGATCACCGCATCCGCGCTGATTCTGCAGTTGGTGGAAGGGCTCAGCAGCGGCCAGGTGTCGCTGGTGGTGCTCGCCGTCGGGGCAGGCTCGCTGTTCTTCTCCCACGTCAACGACGCCGGATTCTGGTTGGTGAACCAGTATTTCCGGCTCAGCGTCGGTCAGACCATCAAGACCTGGTCACTGATGGAGACGGTGCTGTCGGTGACCGGTCTGATCGTCGTGCTGCTGCTCAGTCTGGTGATCTGAAACCGGCGCTCAGCCCTTGACGACCTGGGTGCCGCCGGCGAGTTCGTCGTGCTTGCCCTGCTTGGTGGGGCTGCCGTTGATCGTCACGGCAATCACGATGTAGGCGATGACGCCCAGAAAGCCGCCGACGAACGGAATGATCGACAGCAGCGTGAATGCGTTGCGGATCGCCGACTGCTGCAGGGTGGGTTTCGGGGCGCCCCCGGGACCGTGGACGGACAGGCCCAGGATCTTCTTGGCCGGAGTCCAGCCCTGCGTCACCTCGAACGCCACGAAGTACGCGAACGTCAAGATGCCCGAAAACAGACCTGTCACAAGGATGTTGCTGGTCGAGTCGAGCAGCAGCGCGAGTACGAACGAGACGATGCCGACGATGATCCCGTCGATCAGTCGCGCGGCGAACCGCAATCCCAGGCCACCCGGCTGGCCACCGGTTGGCAGCGGCGGGGGATAACCGCCGTACCCCGGCTGGGCATACGGATTCTGCGGTGGCGGCGGCAGATAACCACCGGGCTGACCGGGCGGTGGCGGCGGATAACCCGATGGGGGAGGCGGATAGCTTCCGGGCTGACCCGTCGGCGGGGGCGGCGGGTAGCCGCCCGGCGGACCGTACGCGTTGGGGTCGTTGTCACCGGTGGTCATCTAATTGCTCCTCCCGCTGAAATCAGTGCGGCCCAATCTACCCCTCAGGTCGCATTCAGCAGGGGCTACGCCCGCGTCACGATAGAAAGTTCAGCGCTTGGCCAACTTCTTGGCGTCTTTCTTCGCGTCCTTCTTAGCCTTCTTCGCGCGAGCACGGGTGGTGTCGACCAGTTCGCCGCCTTGGTCACGGGCTACCTCGACGAGTTCGGCGCCGCGCTCACGCGCGACGTCGGCGAGTTCGGCGCCGCGTTCACGCGCGACGTCGGCGAAGTCGGCGCCGCGTTCACGGGCGACGTCGGCCAGTTCGGCGCCGCGTTCCCGGGCGATCTCGGCGAATTCGACTCCCCGCTTGCGGGCCGTCTCCAGCAGCGGCGCGGCCCGCTCACCGGCGGTGAGCGCCAATTCCCGGCCGCGCTCGGCACCGACCTGCAGGCCGTGCCCGACCTTCGGACCGACCCGGTCCAGCAGGTCGCTGTCCAACAGGCTGTGGTTCGATCCCGGCAGGGTGCCCGAGACGGCCTCGCTGACCTTGCGTGCCGCGCGCCGGCCGCGCCAGCCCAGCGACGGTTTGCCCGCCGTGTCGGCGGAGGCGATGATCAGCCCGCCGAGCAGACTGAGATCGGTGAGGAAGGCGCGACGCTTCTCCGCCTTGAGCTGTTGGTCGGGCTCGTCCCAGAACATGTGCGCACCGAGGTTCGCCGGAATCACGGTGGCCGCCAACGCCGCTGACGCGACGCGGGGCAGGCGTCCGGACGCCAGCAGCAGTCCACCGCCGATCTGGACCGCCGCGGTGATCTTCGCGAATGTCTCGGGGTCACTCGGAACGTTGGTGCCGACCGGGTCGGGCAGCTTCTGCAGACCTTCGAGAGCAGGGCGGGCGGCCTCGGCCGCCGGTTTGGGGCTCTTCAGCGCTTCGAACCCCTGGCCGATGAACACCGCCGCCAACATGGGCCGAGCAACTCTGCGAATCAACATGGCGCAGATGTTCCCTACCGGGTAGCCGGTCAAACCCGGGCTCTCAGCTGTGCAGGCGACGCATCCACAGCGGAAACGCCACCCAGGCAACCAGCATCACCGCGGCCGTCAGAATCCCTGCGAGTTCTCCGGCGCCTTCACCGAGCACGGTTCCGAACACCACAATCGCGACGCCGGTGAGCGCGGCGCCCAACAGGAGCAATCCGCAGAACGTGAAGCGATGTGCAATCGCCACCAGCGGCCGCAGCTTGTGCCTGCGGAACAACAGCCGATGCATGCCGACCGGGGCGACCAGCAAGATCGTCGCCGCCAGCGAGCACACCACAGTGGCCAGATACACCTGCTTCAGCTCATCGCTCAAGGTGGCGAACCGGCTCTGGAAGGGCAGCGTCAACAGAAACCCGGTGAGCAGTTGGACGCCGGTCTGCGTGACGCGAAGCTCCTGCAGCAGATTCGACCAGTTCCGATCGAGCCGCTCCGCCTCGGTCTCGGAGCGGACGGCGGCATTCCACCGCTGATCGGTCTCAGGATGATCGACATCCACGACGTGGACATGCCCGTTTGCCGGCGGTTGAAACGTCAGGTCAGCAGCAGGCGCGCGGATGCTTCCAGACGACTGGCGATTTCGGTGTAGGAGGCATACCCCATGCCCGCCCGCACCAACGCACCGGCGTACAGCTGCTCGAGTGACTCGATGACATCCGAATCACATTGCGTCCCAAGGGCAGAGCTCAGCCGCTGGTGTATTTCCCTGCCGATCCGGAAGCGCAGATGTTCGACATCGGGGTCTTTGCCGAGCAGCGCGGTGGTGACCGCGCCCGCCAACTCCGGCTCGTCGGCGACCAGCAGCGCGATGTGCCGAAGCACCCCCACCACCCGGTCGACCGGATCGGGGGAGTCGTCCGGCGGCGCCGGGGTGGACGCCAGCCGGCGCCAGAACACCTCGGCGACGAGATGCTCCTTGGACGAGAAGTACGTGTAGGCGGTGGCCGCGCCGACACCCGCCTCGGCGGCCACCATTCGGATCGTCAGCCCGGAGAACCCTTCCCGGCTCAGCACCTCGACCGCGGCGCGGCCCAGGCGATCGACCGTGGCGGCCTGCTTCGCTGTTAACCGGCGTCGCGTCGATTCCCGAGCTACCGGATCAGACACATGTCCGGACGCTACTACAAGCGACCTGCACCGACAAGGTGCGCGCTGGCCATGGACCATGCGTACGGGTTAGGTTCGGAGCATGAGCCGCACCGACACGTCCTCTGCCGCGCAAACTTCCCGTCTTTTCGAATTGGCCGAGCAAGTCGTGGGCTTCATGCCCGCCGACGAGGGCCGGGCGCTCTACGAGGCGGCGCTGCGTTACCTCGACGGCGGGGTGGCCGTCGAAATCGGCACCTACTGCGGTAAGTCGACGGTCATGCTCGGCGCCGCTGCCGCGGCGACCGACAGCGTGCTGTACACCGTGGACCACCATCACGGCTCCGAGGAGCATCAAGCCGGCTGGGAGTTCCACGACACGACGATGGTCGATCCGGTCAGCGGCCGATTCGACACCCTGCCCACCTTCCGCCGGACGCTCGACGCCGCCGATCTCGATGACACGATCGTCGCGGTGGTGGGTAAGTCCCCGGTGGTGGCCCGCGGTTGGCGCACTCCGCTGGATCTGCTGTTCATCGACGGCGGGCACAGCGAGACCGCAGCTCAGCAGGATTTCGACGGCTGGGCCAAGTGGGTGACTGTCGGCGGCACGCTGATCATCCACGACGTGTTCCCCGACCCTCGCGACGGCGGCCGCCCGCCGTTCAACATCTATTGCCGCGCACTGGATTCCGGACAGTTCGAAGAGGTCGGCTGCACCGGCTCGCTCCGGGTTCTCGAGCGGGTCTCCGGCGGCGCGGGCCGCGACGTCGTCAGCGCCTGACGCATTCACAGTCGTAGTCGCCCTCGAGGCCGCGCGGCAGGTCGGCAGCACGGAAGATGCCGCTGCCTCCGGTGGTCGTCGAGAGCGCATCCGCGGCCAGGATCACCGCGGCTGCCGTCCAGGTGGTCCGTTCGACCGGCCAGCGCTTACCGTCGGCGAACACCAGTCCGGTCCAGTACGAGCCGTCCTTTTCGCGCAGGTGCTGCATGGCTGCGAATTGGGTCAGTGCCCGCTGCCGGTCGCCCATGGCGTCCAGCGCCATGACCAGCTCGCAGGTCTCGGCCCCGGTGACCCACGGCCGGTCGTCGACACAGCGGATGCCCAGCCCGTCCACCACGAAATCGTCCCAGCGCTGCGCGATCCGGACGTCGGCCTGCTCGCCGCGCAGCGCGCCACCCAGGATGGGGTAGTACCAGTCCATCGAGTGATGCGGCTTCTCGGTGAAGGCGTCGGGGTGTTCGGCGATGGCGTGCCCGAGGCGACCCAGCGCCACCTCCCACTCCGGTTGCGGGTCGTCCATCCGGTCGGCGAGCGCCAGCGCGCAGCGGATGCTGTGGTACACGCTCGCGCAACCCGTCAGCAGTGCCTCCGGCAGAACGCCGGACGGGCCTTGCGCCCAATAGATTTCGCCCGTTCCGGCCTGCAGGCCGAGGACGAAGTCGATGGCCGCGCGAACTGTCGGCCACATGTGCTCGGCGAACTGCCGGTCGCCGGTCACCAGGTAGTGGTGCCAGACACCCGCGGCGATGTAGGCACAGAAGTTGCTGTCGCTGTTGGCATCCTCGATCACGCCGCGGCGGTACTGGATGGGCCAGGAACCGTCGGCGCGCTGTTCGCGACGGCACCAGTCATAGGCGGCGTTGGCGGGCTCGAGCAGACCGGCGGCAGTCAGCGCCATCGCGCACTCCACGTGATCCCACACGTCGGTGTGCCCGATCTCCGACCATGGGATCTCGCCAGAGGGTTCCTGTACCGCGGCAATGGATTCCGCCGTCTGGCGGCATTGCTGCGGTGTGAAGACGCCGGCTACGCCGGGCACGCCCTCAAGGTCAGACCGGTGCGACATCCGTGATCGGCTTCTCGAAGTAGAGCGCCACGCTCTTTCCGACCAGCGGATTGAGTGCGGACTCGGCCACCCGCGTCAGCGCGGGCCGCGACATCATGTCCCACACCAGCAGCTGGTGGTAGGCCTTGACCGCGGGGTGATTCGGCTTCTCAACGCCCACAGCGCATTTGAGCCACCAGAACGGGGAGTGCAGCGCGTGTGCGTGATGCGAGTGAGTGAACGTCAGCCCACCGCGCACCAGCTTGTCGCGCAGTTCGTCGGCCTTGTAGATCCGGATGTGGCCGCCCTCGTTGGCGTGGTATTCGTCGGATAGCAGCCAGCAGATCCGTTCGGGGAGCCAGCGCGGGACGGTGACCGCGAGCTTGCCGCCGGGCTTGAGCACCCGGATCAGTTCGGCGATGGCGGCGTCGTCGTCGGGGATGTGCTCGAGGATTTCCGAGGCGATCACGCAGTCGAACGACGCGTCGGGGTAGGGCAGCGCCAGCGCGTCCCCGACCACGACCTGCGCCTTGGCCGATGCGGGGGCCTCGCCGGCCTCACCCATCGCCTGTAGCAGGGTGTCGACCGCGGCCAGTTCTTCGGCGTCCTGGTCGAAGGCGATCACGTTGGCGCCGCGCCGGTAGGCCTCGAAGCTGTGCCTGCCTGCACCGCAGCCGACATCGATGACCTCGGTGCCGGGGCCGACGTCGAGTCGGTCGTAGTCGACGGTCAGCATGATTCGTCCACCGCCTCCGCAGTAGTGGTGACGCGTCCGGTGCGCGCGATGGCTTGCTCGTAGACCCGCACGGTCTGCGCGGCCACCGACTCCCAGCTGAACACGTCGAGTGCGCGACGGCGGCCGGCGGTGCCGAGCCACTGCCGCCGAGCGGGGGATTCCAGTAGTTGGCCCAGCGCAGCGATCAGCTCGTTGACGTCGCCCGGGGTCACCAGATCGGCGCATTCGCCGTCGGCGCCGAGCACCTCGGGCAGCGCGCCTGCCCGGCTGGCCACGATCGGTGTGCCGCTTGCCATGGCTTCCACCGCGGGCAGCGAGAAGCCTTCGTAAAGGGATGGGATACAGGCGATTTCGGCTGAGGCGAACAGCCCCGCAAGGTCTTCGTCGGACACCCCGCTGGAGATGTGCACGATGTCGCTGATGCCGAGCTCCGCGATCAGTTTCTCGGTGGGCCCGTTCGGTTCGAGCTTGGCCACCAGCTGGAGCTCGAGGTCGTGATCGGTGCGCAGCTTGGCCACCGCGTGCAGCAGGTGCCCGATGCCCTTGAGCGGGCGGTCCGCGCTGGAGATCGCGATGATGCGGCCGGGTACCCGCGGCAGGTCGGTCGGCTTGAACAGCTCGGTGTCCACCCCGAGCGGCACCACCCGCAGCTGCTCGGGGCTCACCCCGAAGTCGTCGGCGATGTCGGTGGCCGACGATGACGACACGGTCAGCAGGTCGGGAATGCGGCGGGCCACCTTTTTCTGCATCTGCGCAAAGCCATACCACCTGTGCACCAACGGCTTTCGCCACCACTTCGCGGCGGCCAGGTCGAGGACCCGGTCCCGGGTGATCGGATGGTGCACGGTCGCGACGACCGGAAGGCCCATCTCGGCGATGCGGAGGAGTCCGGTGCCCAGGCATTGGTTGTCGTGCACGACGTCGAAGTCGCCCAGGCGCGCCGACAGCAGCCGAGCCGCCCGCAGGCTGAACGTGCGCGGCTCGGGGAAGCCCGAGGTCCACATCGTGGCCAGCTCGAGCGCGTCGAAGCGGTCACGGATCTCGCTGGGCCGCGGCACCCGGAAGGGGTCGGGTTCGCGGTACAGATCCAGGCTCGGAACCTTGGTCAGCCGAACCCGGGGATCGAGGATCTCGGGGTAGGGCTGGCCGGAGAAAACCTCAACGTCATGGCCGAGTTCGACCAGCCCGCGGCTGAGGTGCCGGACGTAGACGCCCTGCCCGCCACAGTGGGTTTTGCTGCGGTAGGACAGCAACGCAATCCGCATGTTCACGCTCCTGCAACGTCCATGACTGATACGGCCAACTCACCCGCCGAGCTCGCATATGTCATCGTGTATGTACCCGGACACGGTCAGCGAACTGTCTGGACATGTGTCTGGACTATAATTCGCTTAGCTACACAGTGCAACGTAAGTGCCCACCCCTACCGTAGGCCAGCGGCAATCTTGCCGGGCATGCACCTCCGCTGCGAAACCCTGTCCACCGGCGTGCATCGCTGCCGGTTGCCGTTCCCGGACGTCACGGTCGGGCTGGTCCGCGGTGGCCGTCGCAACGTGTTGATTGATTGCGGGACAACGCGTTCCGAAGCGGCCGCAGCGCCGACGACGCTGTCGGACGCACCGGTGGCGGTGACCAGTCCAACTGGCCGACCAGCTGATTCACCAGCCAGTGGACAGCACCCGATCGAGCATGTCGGCGAAAAAGTCGGCCGATTCCCGGGTGATGCACATCGGGGGTTTAACCTTCAGCACGTTCTGCCGGTCGCCGGTGGGCTGCACGATCACCCCGAGGCCGAGCAGTCGCTCGCAGATCGCCGCGGTCTCGGCCACCGCGGGCTCCAGCGTCGCGCGGTCGCGAACCAGTTCGACACCCATGTACAGCCCGCTGCCGTGCACGGTGCCGATCAACTCGTGGCGGGTCGCCAGGTCCTCGATGCGGGCCCGCAGGTGGTCGCCGACGGTCAGCGCGTTGCGCTGCAGGCCCTCCTTCTCCAGAAGGTCGAGGACGGTCAGACCGACCACACAGGAAACCGGGCTGCCGCCGGCGGAGGAGAAGAAGTATCCCTGGGTCCGGTATTTCTCGGCGATCTCCCGGGTGGTGATCACCGCACCGAGCGGCTGACCGTTGCCCATCGCCTTCGCGACGGTGACGATGTCGGGCACCACGTCCTGTTGCTCGAAGCTCCAGAACGACCGGCCGGTGCGGCCGTAGCCGACCTGCACCTCGTCGGCGATGGCCACCCCGCCGGCGGCACGAACCGCGGCGTAGACGGTCTTGAGGTAGCCGTCGGGCAGCGCCATCCCGCCCGCGTTGCCGTAGAACGGCTCGCAGATGAATGCCGCGGGCGGGTTTCCTTGCGCGGCAAGCTGTTCGACGATTGCGACAGCTTCGGGGGCGTAGTGGTGGGCCTCCGACCCGCGATGTTCGCCGCGATAGGAGTTGGGTGAGGGCACGGTGTGCACCCACGTGGGTCGGGTCGCCAGGGCGTTGGGGTTGTCGGCCACCGAGGTCGATATCGCGTCGGTGGCATAGGTCCAGCCGTGGTAGGCCTCGGCCACCGCGACCACGTCGTGGCGGCCGGTCGCGGCCATCGCCAGCCGCAGCGCCAGGTCCACGGCCTCGGAGCCCGAGTTCACCAGAAACACGGTGTCCAGCGGGCCGGGCAGCGTGGCGGCCAGTCGCTCCGAGAGCGCCACCACCGCGGCGTAGTTGAACCGCGAGTTCGTGTTCAGCCGCCGCCACTGGCGCGCGACGGCGTCGGCCAGCACCGGGTGGCCGTGGCCGAGTACCGCGACGTTGTTGACCATGTCCAGGTAGCTGCGGGCATTGGTGTCGATCATGTGCTCACGCCAGCCCCGTTCGATGCGGGGCGGGTCGAGGTAGTAGTGCTCCTGGACCGAGGCGAAGGAAGCCCCGCGACGGCGCCACAGCGCCTCGCTGTCGTCGCCGACCGGCGTCACCGACGGCAGGCCGAGCAGCGGGCCGGGATCTGCGACCAGGCTCAGCCATCCCGGGGCGTATTCGGCTCGGACGAAGTCCGGGACGGCCACATCGGGCCGGGTCCGCCAGTGGATCCAGAACCGGCCGTCCACGCTGCCGAGGGTTTCACCGGCGTCGACGGTGCGACCCGGCTGAATCCGGTTGTCGATCCGCACAGCGCCGCCGACATGCAGCGTTCCCGGTATGCCGGTGAGCGTGACGGTGTCGTCGTCGGCGACCTCCACCACGCCGGCCCACGGTGCTGTGATCGGCGTGGCGGACGGAATCCACACGTCCATGCCGGTCCCCACGGTGGCCGCGGATTCGGGGCTCAGCGGCACCGACCGGGTCAGGCGCGGCTGGCCGAAGGTGGTCACGACGGCCTCGGCGCCACCGGTGAGGGCGTCGGCGGCCACGTCGTCCTCGCAGCTCCCGGTCAGCCAGCGGCCGGCATCCAGGGCGTCGGACTCCGACGACAGGTCCAGCCGTGCCACCGAGACCGGCGTCAGGCCGGCGATCAGCGGGCTCGGCACGCGCGGTGCGTCGTCGGCATCACCGGCACCCAGTGCGGACCGGATCAGCGCGGTCATGACCGCACTGGGCACCTCGACGGCCCGCTCGAAGATCCGCCACTCGAAATCCAGCGCCTCGACGGCGTAGGCGTTGTCGGCGTCGATCGCGGCCTGGTGCAGCCCGCTGACCACCAGCACCGCCGCCCGCAGGACCACCAGCGGCCAGAGTGCCTCGATCTCGGCGGGGCTCAGCGGGCGCACGGCGTGGAACGCGGCGATGGCCGGCAGCGTCGCCGCGGGCTCGCCGCCCTCGTGCCGCAGCAGCGACGAGACGGCGATCGCCAGCTCGCCGACGGTCCACGAGCGGGTCAGATCACCCAGGTCGATGACGCCGTCCGGAAGCCGGCCGGCTGCCGGCGCACGGCACACCACGTTGTCATCGGTGATGTCGCCGTGGATGACCTGGATCGGCAGATCCTCGGCCAGGTCGGAGACCACCTGCCAGGCCGCGGCCGCGGCGGCCTCGACGGCCTCCCGGCGGTCGGTGTCGGCGACGTGGCCGGCAAGCACCTCGACGGTGCGCTGAGCGTGGCGCAGGTCCCACTGCAGCACCCGGTCGACGCCGGGATGGTCGAAATCGGCCAGCGCGCGGACGGTTCGGCCGGTCAGGGCACCCAGCGCGGCCGCCTGAGCCGGGGTCAGGTATCGCTCACCGCTCAACGTGCCGCCTGGAAGGTGCGCGATGATCCGCGCGTACAGCACCGCGCCGTTCTCGCCGGGCACCTCGGCGATCGGGGCGACGCCGGCGAACCCGACGTTCGTCGCGGCCCGCACGTCGGCGCCCGCCGCGTTCAGATGCGCCGCGGCGGCGTCCTGGGCCTCGATCTCGATGCGGGAGAACGCCGGGTTGGCGATCTTGAGCACCCCGATCGGCGCGCCGTCGGGATCGCTCAGCAGGAAGTTGGCGTCCTGCTGGCTGCCGAGCGCGCTGACTTCGGCGTCGATCCCGAAATGCGTCGCGGCGATGTCACGGGCCTGCGCCGGGGTGATCGCCGGCACCGGCAGTTCCTCGGCCTGGAAGAAGTCGAACAGTGTCATGTCGCTACGAACTGTACTGCGGGTGGACAGCCTCGGATCTGCCGATACGGTGGGCAGATGCGGGCGTTGATCATCGTCGACGTGCAGAGCGATTTCTGCGAGGGAGGCTCGCTGGCCGTGGCCGGGGCCACCGAGGTGGTGCGGGCCATCAACGCGCTGCTTTCGAGCGATCACGGCTATGGCCATGTGGTGGCGACCAAGGACTTCCACGTCGACCCCGGAGCGCATTTCTCCGACCCGCCGGACTACGTCGACTCCTGGCCGCGCCACTGTGTCGCCGGAACCGCGGGCGCGGACTTTCATCCGGAACTGAACACCGGCCCGATCGAGGCGGTGTTCCACAAGGGCGCCTACACCGCGGCCTACAGCGGCTTCGAGGGTTCGATCGACGACACCTCACTGACCGAGTGGCTGCGGGCCCGCGACGTCGACGAGGTCGACATCGTGGGTATCGCCACCGACTACTGCGTGCGGCAAACCGCGGCCGACGCCGTCCGCGCCGGATTCGCCACCCGGGTGTTGGTCGACCTGACCGCGGGCGTGGCACCCGGGTCGACCGAAGAAGCGTTGACCGACATGCGCGGTCGCGGAGTCGAACTGGTTCGTAGCGCCTGATGACCGCGTCCCGCTCGGCTCTGATCGACGCCGTCGACCGGTCCCCGCTGATGGCCGCCGGGCATGACCGGGACGGCTGGGTCGGGTTGTTCACCGACGACGGCCGGGTCGAGGACCCGGTCGGGTCGCGGCCGCACATCGGCACGGAGCGGATCGGGCGGTTCTACGACACGTTCATCGCGCCGCGGCAGATTGTCTTCCACCACGAAGCCGACATCGTCTCGGACACCACCGTCATCCGCGATGTCGTGCTCGAAGTCGGGATGGGCGCGGCGGTGACCATGCACATTCCGGCCGTGCTGCGCTACGACCTGCGTGAGGTGCAGCAGCACTGGCGCATCGAGCGCCTGCGCGCCTATTGGGAGCTGCCCGCGATGGTGTGGGAGTTCGCCCGCAACGGTGCGCCGGCCGCCCCGCAGGCGGTGGAATTGAGCCGAGCGCTGATCCGCAACCAGGGCTGGCGCGGATCGCTCGGGTTCGCGACCGGCTTTCGCGGCCCGCGTTTCCGGGGCAAGCGCACGGTACGAGGCTTTCTCGACGCGGTGGCCGCCGGTGACCAGCTGCGCGCGTGGCGAGCGCTCGGTTCCGGCGCCCTGATCACCGACGGTGAGCGAAATCCGTTGAAGTTCAGCACGTTCAGTGATCGCTTGGTGGGCGTGTCGTGGACCAAGGTGATCGTCGCCGGTTCGTCGGTCACCGCGTCGTCGCGCGGACCGCGGCCCGGGGTGCTGATCGCCGACCTCGCCGCCTCGGGTGCAACGATCACCCGGCTGCGGTACTTCGCCGAATGACTTGCGCCGCTTTCGGTTAGCGGCTACTCGAGGTGAGTCAGCGGAAGACTACATCCGGGAGAAGCGGGCGAGGATGAAGCAATACGCACCATAGGCGGCGAAGCCGGCCGCCGCCGCGATCAGCAGTGCCTTACCGAACGGCGCCTCGCCCAAGCTCTTCACCGCGGCGTCCAGCCCGGCGCCCTTGGCCGGGTCGGCGGTCACGGTCGCGATCACCAACAGGACTCCTGCTCCGCTCAATACGACGCCCTTGGCGGTGTATCCGGCGATCCCCAGCGGGGTGATCAGCGGGCCGCCGCCGGTGACGGTCAGGTCGTCCTCGAACTTCGTCGAGAGCCCCTTATAGATGTGATAGCCGCCGACTCCGATGATGACCGCGGCGGCGATCAGCAGAATCGCTTTGCCCCAACCGCTTTGGAGCAGGCGGGCGGTGAGGCCGGTGTTCTGCGAACTGCTCGACTGGCCACCGCCGCCGGCGAAGCGCACCGCGGCCAGCGCGATGCCGACGTAGATGGCGGCCAGCGCCGCCGACCTCACCCGGTCGAAGGCGTCATACGGGCCGTCGTGCTCACGTCCCGGCTCACCGGGATGCGAGCCGACGATGGTTTCGGCAATACGCCACAGCGCGAGCGCGACCAGGCCCCCGGCGGTGAGCCAGAGCGCCACCGCGCCGCCGGGCTGGGCTGCCAGGGTGGCCAGCGCCCCGGACTGGTCGGCGTCGCCGGCCGAGCCGAAGGCGAGCCGAATGACGATGTAGGCGATCAGCAGGTGCAGCACACCGCTGATGCTGTATCCGGCCCTGGCGGCCAGTTCGAACGGCCTGCTGTGCGTGGCTGCTCGCACAGCTCCGTGCATTGCATTGTCGGCCACGAGGATTGGGCTTCCCCGGAAGGCTCGCGGGCAAACGCCGGCGCGAGGCTATTCGGAGAGGCCGTGAACTGGACACCCTGAGCTGATGTCGCCGGGGGATCGCCGCGGTCGCAGGCCGGGAACCAGCATCGGCACCGAGTTGCGGTACACCTGGTAAGGCTCACCCAGCTCCGCGGCCAGGTCGCGCTCCTCGAACTGCAGGGCGATCAGGATGTAGCCCGTGGTGGCGGATGCGAACAACAGGTGACCGGCCGTCATGGTGGGTGTGGACCAGAAGGCGACGAGGAAGCCCAGCATCAGGGGATGGCGCACCAGGCGGTATAACAGCGTGGCCCGGAAACCTGTCTTACTGGATGCTGTGCCGCGCCACGCGGTGAAAACCTGGCGTAGCCCGAACAATTCGAAATGATCGATCATGAAGGTGGCGGCCAGGACCGTGACCCAGCCCGCCGCGAACAGCGTCCACAGCAGCACCCGGAGTGCCGGCTGCTCGACGTGCCAGATCACCGCGGGCATCGTTCGCCACTGCCAGTACAGCAGCAGCAACACGACACTGGCCAGCAGCACGTAGGTGCTGCGTTCGATGACCGGCGGCACGAAACGTGTCCACCACCGTTTGAACGCGGGCCTGGCCATCACGCTGTGCTGGACGGCGAACAGGCCAAGCAAGACGGTGTTGACCATCAGAGCCGAGGCGAGTGAAGCGCCGTCGATGCCGTGGTCGACCGTGCGCGGCACGACGATCCCGCCGACGAAGACAATGGCGTAACCGAAGGCGATCAGGAAGACGAGATAGCTCGCGATCCCGTAGGCCACGACCAGGACGCGTCGGATACGCGAGGTGGAGAAGGGCTGCTTGGTTGTCATGCTCTTCATGGTTCGCGCGAGGGCCGAGGAGATCATGAGGCAATCGCCTCAACTCCGCGTCAGCCAGGTGGCTCGGTCAACCCGTGGCGCAAGGCATACATGCTCGCCCCGATCCGGTTGGACACCCCGATCTTGGCGTAGGTCCGTTCGACGTGATTGCGTGCGGTTTTCTCGCTGATCACCAATGCCGCGGCGATCTCCTTGTTTGAGGCGCCACGCGCCACCAGGCACAGCACTTCGATCTCGCGGGGCGTCAGACCGTCGGGCCGGGTGCTGGATCTGCGGGTCTGGTGCCCGGCGGCGTGCAGGACCGCTTCGCCGGCGACAGGGTCCAACTCGCCGTCGCGGACCCGGTCCCGGACGCGTCGGGCGGCCGCCGCCCGGTCCAGAGCGGTGCGGTACGGCCGTGGCTCCAACGCCGATTGATACGCGACCGCGGCGGCCAGCACCCGGTCGGGCATCGTGAGGGCTGCGCCGGACAGAGCGCGGGGGTAACCGGTGCCGTTCACGCATTCGTGGTGATTTCCTGCGATCTGGGCGACCTGCTCGAGACCATTGATACGGCTCAGGATTCGGGTCGTGAGGTAGGGATGCAGGCGCATGCGTTCGAATTCCGCCGTCGACAGTGTCGTCGGCTTGGACCACACCTGATTGGAGACGCCGATGCGGCCGAGGTCGTGCACATGACCGGCCCGGCGTACCAGTGTCACGGCGTCATCGCCCAAGCCGGCCGCTTCGGAAGCATCAGCCGCCAGCTGCGCGACGGCACGTGAATGTCCAAGGGTGAACGGGCATTTCAGGTCGACGAAATCACCCAGTGCGACCAGGAGTTCGTCGAGGGAATGCTGCTGCAGCGGCTGATGCCGATCCGGCGCGCACGACAGTGCGGCTTCCCAGACCTCGCCCGTGGGCGGCCCGGCCAGGATCGACTCGGCGTCGGCGACGAAGACATCGACCACATCGGGGTCGAAGTGGCGGCCGCGGCGCTCGCGGGCCATCTCGATCGCCGCGCTCACCCCGCCCGAGCGGTGATGCACCTCGGCCATGTCGGCGAGCTGCGCGACCCGCATCTCGATCGGGATGTCCGCACCGCCGACACCGCCGGGCAGTCCGCTGCCGTCGTAGCGTTCGAAGCTGCATTCCAGCGCGTGCTGTACGCCCTCGCCAAGACCCATGCGGTCGGCGAGCAGCGCCGCCGAGGTGCAGTGGGAATGGATCAGCGCCGACATGTTGCCTCGGGCGTTGAGGAACAGGGTCACGATCGAGGTGAGCCGTTGGGTGAGGGGTTCGCCGCGGCCGATATTGGCGACCAGGAAGCGATAGTAGGGCAGGCCCGCCCAATCGACGTGGTAGGCGTCGCGGCGCACCGAGATGTCGTCGCCGAACCAGTGCGCGAACTCATGGGAGTCCGCGTGGCAGCCGATCCACATCACCAGCGTGGCGTAGTACACGCAGTCGCGTTGATCCGACTCGAGGCCCAACCGGTCGGCGATGCGGGTTCCGATCAGCGCAGCCCGCAACATGTGCTCGGCGGGCTGCCCCAGGCCGAGGTCGATCGCGACCGACAGCGCGGCGAGCATCTCGGCCCGGCTCGGTGCGCGCGACGACGGACCGGTCGGGCGCCTTGGTGCTGCCACGTGCTCGATTGTGCTCCCTAGCACGCGGTGACGGGTTCTCTTCGCGCGGTGTGTGACGCCGGGGCGTGGCGGCACGGATCAAAGCCCTCGAAGCGGGCGGTGCCGACCACGCACAACCCGCGTTGCGGCAACCGGAAATCGGCCAGTCGGCTCTGGGTGGCCAGCCGCGCGACCGTGCCGAGGCTGGCGCCGCCGAGAACCGCCCGGGACCGCCGAACCGCCCAGATCTGACGCGGGGCCACGCGGAAGTGCTGGCCGTTCGGTGCGGTCCCGGTCAGCCGCATTTCGCCGGTTCGCAGCAGCGGGCCGGCCACTCGTCCCATGCCCGCAAGCACCGGCGCACTGGCCCAGGCTCTTTCGGGTATGGCCTGGCCGAGCAGGCTGACCGCGCGCGTGATCGGGGTACTGCGCATGCCGACGGTCCACCGCAACAGCCCGGGGATGGTGATGACCAACGACCACGGATCGGTCCAGGTCGTCGTGATGTCGCACTCAACCGCCGGAACCGTTGTGGCCGAACTGAAATAGCGCGAACAACTCTGCTCGGCGGGCGTGGTGGCGTAGAACGTCCAGCGGCCGCCGGGGTCGCGGTGCCACACCGAGCGGTAGGCGGGGGAGAAGGAGGATGCCCCGAAGTCCCGGTAGGCGAGATAGTGCCCGGTGTCGAACGGCAGACCCATGATGCCGAATCCGCCGACCCGGTCGTCGGTGCCCGCCGGCAGACGTGGATGGTTGGTGTGGACTGCGCTGTGAGGTGTGCTCATGGGACCAATGCTGGCGTCCCGCACCGGTTCCGGTCATGGGGCAGTTGCCCCAACTCACTCGTGCTTGCGCAGGGTCTCCCAGTCGTGTTCGGCCTCGAGTTGGGCGATCAGGTGGCGGGTGCGCTCCCGCAGCAGCAGCGTCATCCCGACACCGACGATGATCGCGATGACCAGCGCGACCCAGGAGAACCGCGCCAGCCATCTCTCGGCCGCCAAGCCGAGGTAGTAGACCACCGCGGTGGTGCCACCGGCCCAGCACACGGCACCGGTGGCGTTGGCGGCCAGGAAACGGCCGTAACGCATCCGCAGCGCACCGGCCAGTGGGCCCGCGAGGATCCGCAGCAGCGCGATGAAGCGCCCGAAGAACACCGCCCACACACCCCACCGGGCGAACAACTGCTTGGCCAGCGCCACATGGCCGGGGCCGAAGTGCTTCGGAAATCGCCTACCCAGCCGTTCGAACAACCCCATTCCGTAGCGTCGGCCGATCGAGTATCCGATCGAGTCGCCGATGATCGCGCCGATGGTGGCGGCACCACCCACCCACAGCGGATTGATGTCGAGGCTGTGCCGCGAGGCCAGCAGCGCCGCACTCACCAAGGCGATTTCGCCGGGCAGCGGGATGCCGAGGCTTTCCAGTCCGATGATCAGGCCGACGATCAGGTACACCGCCAGCGGCGGGATCGATTCCAGTATCGCGTCGACGGCCACCTGCCAAGGATGCCGTATCCACTGGAATCACCGGCCACCGGCCGGTCCCCGAGATCAGGTGTCGCGTTTGCGCCGATACAGCGTGCCGAGGGCCAACAGGATCAGGCTGACGACGAGGATCGCGGTGGCCAGGACGTTGATCTGGGGTGGCACAGCCGCTTTCACCGCCGCGTTGACGTACAGCGGATAGGTCACCGTCGAGCCGCTGACGAAGTAGGTGATGATGAAGTCGTCCAGCGAGAGCGCGAACGACAACATCGCCGCCGCAACGATGCCCGGCACCACCAGCGGCAGGGTCACCCGGAAGAAGGTGCGGACCGGCCCGGCACCCAGATCCAGGGAGGCGTCCTCCAGCGTCCAGTCGAAGCCGCGGATCCTGGCGCGCACCGTCATCGCGATGAAGCTGATCTCGAAGGCGACGTGGGCGATCACGATCGTGGTGTAGCCGGTGGCCCAGTTCAGGTCCAGGAACAGCGTCAGCAGCGACGCGCCCATCACGACCTCGGGAGAGGTCAGCGGCAGAACCAGAAAGGTGTCGACCGCCTTGCTCCCGCGGAACCGTTGCCGCACAAGGGCGATCGCGACCAACGTGCCCAGAACGACGGAGATCAGCGTCGAAACCGCGGCGACGTTCAGGCTCAGCTTCAGCGCCTCGGTCAGCGCCGGGTACTTGAACGGGTTCGCCCAGTTGTCCAGGGTGAAGCCCTGCCAGGTGTAGTTGAACTTACCCGCCGGCTTGTTGAACGAGAAGACGACGATCACCAGGATCGGCAGGAACAGATAGGCGAGCACCAGGCCCGCGATGACCCGCAGCGCCACGTCGCCGAGCTTGAAGTTCCCGCGAATGTTGCGCCCCGGCTTGGCCAGACCGCCGTGGTCGATCGTCTGCGCGATCGCGGCGCCGGCCTCGGTCGTCATGCGCGATCCGCCTTCGCCGCTCGCTGGCCGGTCATACCAGATCCTCCGTGCCCAGCGCCCGCGTGTAGAGCAGCACGCCGACCAGAATCAGCGCCATCAGCACGAAACTCAGCGCGGCTGCCGCCGGGTAGTCCTTGACCACCAGGAACTGCTTCTGGATGACGTTGCCGATCATCCTGGTCTGAGTGCTGCCCAGATAGTCGGCGTTGATGAAGTCACCGACTGACGGAATGAAGACCAGCATGCTGCCGGCCAGCACACCGGGCATCGCCAACGGCATGATGACCTTCCCGAACATCCTGCGGTTGGTGGCGTACAGATCGCGGGAGGCTTCCAGCAGCCGGGCGTCGATCTTCTCCAGGCTGACGTAGAGCGGCAGGATCATGAAGATGATCCAGTTGTAGGTCAGGCCGCCGACGACGGCCCAGCCGGTCGAGAGCAACCGCCCCTCCGATGGCAGCAGGCCGATGGTGCCCAGCGCGCTGACCACCCAGCCGTCGTCGGCGAGGATGGTCTTCCACGCCAACGTGCGGATCAGGAACGTCACGAAGAACGGCAGAATCACCAGGCCCAGAAGCAGGTTCTTGTACCGGCCCGCTTTGAACGCGATGACATAGGCGAGCGGGAAAGCCAGCAGTATGCACAGCACCGTCGCACTCAGCGCGTACCCGAACGAGCGCAGAATCTGCTCGCGGTACTCGCTCAGCGCATGGCCGTAGTTGCCGAAGTTCCACGTGAACGTGAGCTCCGGCAGGTAGATCGACCCGCCCATCTCCGACAGCGATGTGCGGAACAGCGAGTAGAACGGCACCACATAGAAGACCCCGAGGTACGCGAGCGCGGGCAGGATCATCAAATAGGGCGCGAGCTTGCTTCGCTGCCGGTTACTGCTGGCTACTCCCGCCATCGATCAGCCGCCGGTGACTTCGGCGTAGGCCTTGTTGAACTCCGCGGTCTGCTCGTCGGTCAGCGCAGCCCAGGTCTTGAGCTTGTCCAGGGTGGCCTGCGGCGGGTTGATCAGCGGGTTGGCCGCCAGCGCCGGGTCGATCTTGTTCAGTTCGTCGGTCATGTCCGACAACACCGGCACGTACTGGGTGTGCGCGACCAGCTTCGCGTAGTTGGCGCGGTCGTAGACATAGTTGATCCACTCCTCGGCCGCCTTCTGGTTCTGCGTGGTGTAGGGGATCACCATCGTGTCGATGAAGGTGGTGCCGCCCGAGTCCGGCACGACGAATTTCAGGTCCGGGTTGTCCTTCTGCAGCTGGACCACGTCGCCCGAATAGGCTTGGGCGATAACCACGTTGCCCGACGCAAGATCGTCGGCGTAGTCGTTGCCGGTGAACCGGCGGATCTGCCCCTTGTCCTTCTGCTCCTTGATCAGGCCGACGGCCTTGTTGACCGCGTCGCTGGTCGGATCCTCGACCGAACCGCCCTGCGAGAGCATGATCATGCCGAGGCCGTCCTGGGTGTCGGCGAGCAGGCTGATCTTGCCCTTGAACGCCGGATCCCACAGATCGTCGATTGTGGTGATGTCACGCCCGGTGGCCGCCCGGTTGTAGGCCAGGCCGGTCATGCCCGACATGTAGGGCGCGGTGACCTTGCGGCCCTCGTCCCCCTTGGGGTTGAGCAGGTCGGCACGCAGGTTCTTCTTGTTGGTCCAGCGCGCGTCGCTGATCGGGTTGAGCCAGCCGAGCTGGTGGAGCCGCAGGGCCAGGAACTGGGTGGGCACCACCAGGTCGGCGCCGATGTCCTGCTTGCGCGACAGCGGCTCCTTGTTCTTGGCGAACCACTCCTCGTTGTCGTTGAAGTCCTCTTTGTAATCCACCGTCAGGCCGGTCGCGGTCTGGAACGCTGCGACAAAACCGTCGGCCATGTACAGCGGCCAGTTCGACACACGCAGCTTGCCGGTGGCCGGCGAGCCGTCATCGGCCGGGGCGGCCGGTGCGCTGGAGCCGCTGCTGGAGTTGTCGGACTTGCCGCACGCGGCGAGGAACGACGGTCCGAGAACCAGCGCGGCAGCGGCGGCGGCGCCGCCGCCGATGAACCGGCGACGGGACGCGTTCGAAGCAAGGATCCGGGGGGCGTTCTCTGTGGCCATGTGCGGTAATGCCTTTCGTAGGGGGAAGGTCGAAGGGGCGAAACGCGGAAACGGGGGTCAGGACTCTAGGAGTCGTCGAGCATCTCCTCGAGATCTTCGGTGGTCGGGATGTCGGCCGCAGGCAAAACGAGCGATGCGTCGGGAGCCCAGCCCACGAACACGTCGTCGCCGGGGCGCAGCAGCGGCAGATTCTGCTCGGGACCCACGTGCGCCACGATCGGCGAGTCGTCGGCGGCGGCCAGCGACAGTCGCAGTACCGGGCCCTGGAACGTCAGGTCGACCACCTTGGCGCCGACGGTCGCGACGTCGCCTTCTGGCCGATCCATCGACACGCGGACCCGCTCGGGCCGGACCATCAGGGTGGCCTGGCCGCCGGGTTCGATGGTGGTGTCGCCGGGCCGGGCCTTGAGTGTGGTGCCGAGCACCTCGACCTCGACGAAGTCGCGGTTGGCGCGACCGGTCTGGCGTCCGTGCCACAGATTGGCCTGGCCGATGAAGCCGGCCACGAAAACCGTCGCGGGACGGTCGTAGATCTCGGTCGGGCTGCCGATCTGCTCGACATTGCCCTGGTTCATCACCGCGATGCGGTCGCTCATCGTGAGCGCTTCCTCCTGGTCGTGCGTCACGTACACGAACGTGATGCCGACCTCGCGCTGGATGCGCTTGAGTTCGAATTGCATGACATGACGCAGCTTGAGGTCCAGCGCACCGAGCGGCTCATCGAGCAGCAGCGCGCTGGGGTAGTTGACCAGGGCGCGAGCCAGCGCGACGCGCTGCTGCTGGCCACCGGAGAGCTGGGCGGGCT
Organism: Actinomycetes bacterium; assembly: GCA_023416315.1. Taxonomy (GTDB): domain Bacteria; phylum Actinomycetota; class Actinomycetes; order Mycobacteriales; family Mycobacteriaceae; genus Mycobacterium. Next base: position 1,632 of record JAEZIA010000061.1, on the reverse strand, counting down.
TGCGCTGGGCGAAGTCGGTGAGTCGGACGACGTCGAGCATCTCGTCGACGCTCTTCTTGATCTTCGCCTTGTCTTTCTTCTGACTGCGCGGACCGTAGGCCACGTTGTCCCACACCGTCATGTGGGGGAACAGCGCGTAGTGCTGGAAGACGGTGTTGACATTGCGTTTGTGTGGGGGCACCCGGGAGACGTCGACGCCCTCGAGGCGAATCGCACCCTCGGTGGGTTGCTCGAAGCCCGCGATCATCCGCAGGGTGGTGGTCTTTCCGCAGCCGGATGGTCCGAGCATGGAGAAAAACTCGCCGGCGCCGATGGAGAAGTCGGCGTCGGCGACGGCGATGTAATCCTCGAAGCGCTTGACGACGTGGTCGATCTCGATGACCGGCGCGCCGCCGGGGCGTCGTGGTCCGGATTGTCCGGTGGTTTGCTGGGTGGCGGTGGCGCCGGTGTCGGTCAGGGCCCGTCCTCCTTAGTCCCGCGGGCCGACGGACAGCGAGCTGTCGGCTCCGCCCCTAAACGATTGCGGATTTGCGTGCTCTTCGCAACCGATTCCGCAACGATTTCTGAATTCTCCGATGGAATCGCTCGTTGTGACCCGGTTTAGGGCACGGCTTTCGATTGCACGGCGCATGGGTGCGCCGTCCCAGGGGGGTTGATGGACGGATCGTAACTCTGATCAGGTGGTCGTGAGACCCCGAGCGATAACCAGGCGCTGGATTTGGTTGGTCCCCTCAAAGATCTGGGTGATCTTGGCTTCCCGCATGAAGCGCTCGGCACGGTAGTCGCGGGTGTAGCCGACGCCACCGAGAACCTGGACGGCATCGGTGGTCACCTTCATCGCCGCATCGGTGGCCACCAGCTTGGCGACGCTGGCCTGCTGCGAGTACGGCCGGCCCGCATCCCGGCGGCGGGCGGCATCCAGATAGGTGGCGCGCGCACTGGCCACCGCGGCCGCCATATCGGCGAGCAGGAAGCCCAGTCCCTGGTGGTCGATGATCTTGCGGCCGAACGTCGTCCGCTCATTGGCGTAGGCGCAGGCCTCGTCGAGGGCGGCCTGCGCGATGCCGACCGCCACCGCCGCGATACCCAGTCGGCCCGAGTCCAGCGCGCTGAACGCGATCTGCAGGCCCTGACCGTCGGCGCCGATCCGCCGTTCCGCATCGACCACGGCGTTGTCGTAGAACGCCGACGTCGTCGGCACCGCAGCCAGCCCCATTTTCTCCTCGGGCTTGCCGAAGCTCAGTCCCGGTTGATCACCGGGCACGAGAAAACAGGAAATCCCACGCGACCCGGCACCCTCGCCGGTCCGCGCAAACAGGGTGTAGAAATCCGCCCGCCCGCCATGGGTGATCCAGGCTTTCGAACCGTTGATCACGTAGCCCGCGTCGGTCCGGGTGGCTTTGCACTGCAGAGCGGCGGCATCCGAACCGGCCTGCGGTTCGGAGAGGCTGTAGGCACCGATCTGCGCGCCGGACAGCATGCCCGGCAGCCACTGGGCGCGCTGTTCGTCGGTGCCGAACATCAGCAGCGGATGGCAGGACAGGCTGTGCACGCTGACCGCCACGGCCACCGCGGCCCAACGGGCGGCGATCTCCTCGAGCACCTGCAAGTAGACCTCGAAGGGCTGGCCAC
>JAEZIA010000349.1 GCA_023416315.1 Actinomycetes bacterium | reverse complement strand
GATGTCGGCGATCACATCCATCACTGTGCGGGGGTCCGCGTCGATGTAGATGGTCTGCGCCGTCTTGTCAGCCACTGTTGCCAATTCCCATCGCTTGCCCCGCGTGACCCGACAGGTCCGCTCCCTCGGCCACAAAGGTACCCTCCCGCCGGAGGGTCTGACCTGTTATCAGGCGCCGGGTGCCACGCCCACCGGGCGAGACGCCTCCAGGGTGGATTTCACCTCGAACGCCATCCGTTTTCCGGCCACCCGACGCTGGTGGGTCAGCTTGGCGAGGTTCATCTTGGCCAGCTGCCAGGCCGCCACGCCGGACGGCTCGGCGTGCAGGAAGTAGTGCAGCAGCACCCCGTCGAGCACCGGCTCCAGCCAGATCTCCATGGTGCCGGTCAGCGGGCCGGTGACCGTCCAGCGCACGCCTTTGTCGGCGCGATCCTCGACGACCTCGAGCCGCAGATCCGGCCACCACCGTCGCCAGCTCGCCCGGTCGTTGACCGCACGGCCGACCGCGGCCGGATCCGCCGCGACGAACGTCTCGTCGGCGACCTGGATGCTGTTCATGTCATCAGCTTCACATATCGGGTCCGCGGACAGGACGGCTGCCCACCGGTGACTAGGCTGGTTGACATGCGTGAGTACAGCGTTCCGGCTTCGTTCACCATCGGTGAACACGACAATATCGTCAGCTCGGTGTACGACCATGAGCGCACCGATCCGAACTACGTGATCATCCAGCGACAGGTCGACGGCGAGTGGACCGATGTGACGTGCGAGGAGGTCGCCGCCCAGATCCGCTCGGCGGCCCTGGGTTTGATCGCCGAAGGTGTGCAGCCCGGTGACCGGGTGGCCATCCTGTCCGCGACCCGCTACGAGTGGGTGATCCTCGACTACGCGATCCTGTCCGTCGGCGGGGTCACCGTGCCGATCTACGAGACCTCGTCGGCCGACCAGGTCCGCTGGGTGCTGGAGGATTCCGGCGCGGTGCTGGCGTTCACCGAGACCGACGCGCACGCCCAGATGGTCAAGGAACTCCACGACGAGCTGCCCGCCCTGCGCAAGGCGCTGCGCATCGAGACCTCCGGTCCCACCGCCCTCGACGAGCTGGCGAGCGCCGCCGCCGGCGTCGATCCGGCGGAGCTGGACGCCAGGCTGGCGGCACTACGCTCGGCGGACCCGGCCACCCTGATCTACACCTCGGGCACCACCGGGCGGCCCAAGGGTGTGCAGCTCACTCACGCGAACCTGCTGTCCGAAACCCGCGGAACCACAGCGTGTTTCCCGACCCTGCTGCGGCAGAGCGAGCGGTTGCTGGTGTTCCTGCCGCTGGCACACGTGCTGTCCCGGGCACTGTCGATGACCTCGTTCGCCAACAAGGTGACGCTCGGCTACACCAGCGACATCAAGAGCCTGGTGCCGATGCTGCAGAAGTTCAAGCCGACCGTCGTGGTCTCGGTACCCCGGGTGTTCGAAAAGGTCTACAACACAGCGGAGTTGAATGCCACCGACAGCGGCAAGGGCCGGATCTTCGAGCTGGCGGTGAAGACGGCGATCGCCTACAGCGAGGCGCTGGAGAACGGTTCGCCCAACCCGCTGTTGAAGCTCGCGCACGCGGTCTTCGACCGCCTGGTGTACGGCAAGCTGCGGGCCGCTCTCGGCGGCGACTGTCATGCGGCGATCTCCGGCGGCGCACCGCTGGGCAAACGGCTGGGTCACTTCTACCGCGGTGCCGGGCTGTCGATCTACGAGGGCTACGGACTGACCGAGACCAGTGCGGCGATCACCGTGAACCGGGTCGGTGAGCTCAAGGTCGGCACCGTCGGAAAGCTGGTGCCGGGCAACAGCATGGCGGTCGCGCCCGACGGCGAGCTTCTGGTCAAGGGCGGGGTCGTGTTCGGCGGCTACTGGCGCAACGAGAAGGCGACCAGCGAGGCGATCATCGACGGCTGGTTCCACACCGGCGATCTGGGCAGCGTGGACGCCGACGGCTTCCTGTCGATCACCGGCCGCAAGAAGGAGATCATCGTGACCGCGGGCGGCAAGAACGTCGCCCCCGCGGTGCTCGAGGACGCCCTTCGGGCCCATCCCCTGATCAGCCAGGCGATGGCGGTCGGCGACAACCAGCCGTTCATCGGTGCGCTGATCGCGATCGACCCCGAGGCGTTCGAGGTGTGGAAGACCCAGCACGGCAAGTCCGCCGGCGCCTCGGTGGGCGACCTGAGGGAAGATCCGGATCTGGTCGCCGACATCGAGCTGGCCGTCAAGGACGCCAATAAGCGTGTGTCCCATGCCGAATCGATCCGCAAGTTCCGGATTCTGTCGTGCGACTTCACCGTGCAGTCCGGTGAGCTCACCCCGACGCTGAAAGTGAAGCGCAATGTGGTGGCCGAGAAGTTCGCCGACGAGATCGGTGCGATCTACGCGAAGTGAGCCGGTGCAGCAGCCAGGCCGGCGGGACGGTGACGGCCAGTGTCAGCAGGTACAGGCCGAGCACTGAGCCGGTGAACAGCGGCCAGCCCAGCACCGCGCCCAGCACGAGCGCCATCACCAGCACGTGCAGCAGGAAGATCTCGTAGGAGATCTCGCCGAGCCACACCATCGGCCCACTGCTCAACAGCCGGTCGAACACGCCGCCGGCCGCCAACGTCGGCGCCGCCACCACCAGCATCGCGATCACGGCGTAGAGCACCGCCTTGGTCAGCTGCTGCCACACCGGTATCGGCGCAAGGGTGACCGCACCGGCCAACGGCGTGGACACCAGCAGGAACAGCCCCACCGCGGCAGGGACGACGAACCCGGCCCGCCACCGCACCCCCGTCGTCTGCAGGACGGCCACCGCCATCCCGCCTGCGAATGCGGCCAGCTGCGCGGGTAGCCACATGCCCGCCGAGTTCGGCAGCCAGTCGGTGGTGTTGAGCACGATCAGCCACAGCGGGCTGATCGCGGCCAGACCGGCCAGGGCGGCCAGCAGCCGGGCCGGCCGCCACCGGTCGCCGCACACCACCACCAACAGCAGATGGGCCAGCACCGGCAGCACCGCGTAAAACGCCGCCTCGACGGCCAGGCTCCAGGTCTGTGACAGCCCCCGGTGCAGGTAGGTCAGCAGGTAATTGTCGGTGTAGATCTGGGTCAGGGTGAGGTGGCGGATCAGGCCCGCCCAGCTCTGCCCGGGGTTGGGGCCGGTCGAATAGAACGCGTAGACGCCATAGGCCAGCAGCACGGTCACCACGTAGGCGGGCATCACCCGGCGCAGCCGACGCCGGGCGTACGCCGGTGTCGACGGCGCCGCCGCACCGCGGGCGGCCGCGGCGACCCAGGGCCGGAACAGCAGGAAGCCCGACAGCGCGAAGAAGATCGACACCCCGATCTCGAGGCGCGCACCCATCAGCCCCAGGTAGCCGTGGCTGAGCTTGCCGGTCGCGAACGCCGCGTGGGTGCCGACCACCAGCAGGGCCGCCAGCGCGCGCAGCCCGGTCAGCGACGCCAGCCGCCCACGCACCGGGCGGGGTACGCCGGTGCGCAGGTCGAGGTCGGGGCCGGCCAGCACCCGGCGAGGCTATCTCAACAACCCGTGAAGCTACTTAAGTCGCGCGCAGCAGCTCAGAGAGCCGCGCGGTGTGGGCGGCCCAGTTCCAGTCCGTCTCGATCCATCGGCGGCCGGTCTGGCCCATCTGCGCCGCCAGTGCGGGATCCGCCAGGATGCCGGCGACGGCATCGGTGATCTCCTCGGCCGAGCGGCCGTCGACCACCCGGCCGGTCTCGCCGTCCTTCACCGCCTCCGGCGCGCCGCCGGAATCGCCGGCGACCACCGGAACGCCCGCAGCCGACGCCTCCAGGAACACGATGCCCAGTCCCTCCACATCGAGGCCGGAACCCCGAGTCCGGCACGGCATCGCGAAGACGTCGGCCATCGCGTAGTGGGCGGGCAGTTCGGCGCCGGGCACTGCGCCGGTGAACACGACGTTGTCGGTCACGCCGACCTGGCCGGCCAGCTTGTGCAGGTCGTCGGCGTAGGGCCCACCGCCGACGATCACCAGGGTGGCGTCGCGGACCCGACGCCGGATGCCCGGCAGCGCCTTGATCAGCATGTCCTGGCCCTTGCGGGGCACCAGCCGCGAGACACAGACGACGGTGGGCCGTGCGTCCAGGCCGTAGCGGGCGCGCAGGTCGTCGCGGGCGGCGGGGTCAGGACGGAATCGGTCGGTATCGACGCCGGGCGCCAGGTGCTCGAGCGCGGCGTTGGGCCCGAAGGCGGCGGCGAACCGCCCGCGGGTGTAGTGGCTGACGAACGTCACCACGTCGGTGGTGTCGCCGATCCGGCGCAGCGCCGAGCGGGCGATCGGCAGCATCGACCAGCCCACCTCGTGACCGTGGGTGCTGGCCAGCACGCGGCGGGCGCCGGCACCACGGGCCCGCCCGGCCAGCAGCGCCAGCGGCGCGGCCGCGCCGAACCACACGGTCTCGATGCCGTGCTCGCGGATCAGCGCGCGCATCCGGCGATCCACCCCGGGCTCGGGCAGCATCAGCGTGCCGGGGTGTCGCACGATGCGGTAATCGGCCGCCCGGTCGTAGTCTTCGGCGCCCTTCCACTGCGGGGCGTAGACGATGAGCTCGTGGTCGCCGGTTTCGGCGAGCCGGGAGACGAACTGCTCGAGGTAGGACTGAATGCCGCCCCGGCGGGGCGGAAAGTCATTGGTGACCAGCAGGACCCGCGTCATCGCCGTTTACGCTAGCCGGTCAGCCACTGCGCCCAGCGGGCACGTAGCTCGGCGATGTCGATGTTCAGCGCGCGGCGCACGGCCGTCGCGAAGTCGCCGTGATGAGCCCCGGCAGCCTCGACGTAGAGCCGGCGCAACGCGTCGACGCCATAGCGTTCGGCGACGAACCGGGCGAACCACCAGGCCCGGTCGTAGCCCTGGGAGCGTTGCGGTCCGGCGGTGTCGAGGTCGGCGTCGGTCGGCAGTGCGGTGTCGTCCGCGGCGCCCGGCGGCAAAGGTTCGGGCGGCCTGGCGACGAAGTCGGCCACTCCCTCCAGCAGCCACCGCGGGGCATCCGGTGCCGTGTCGGCGCGGGCGGCGAGATGAAACAGCTCATGAGTCAACACGATTCGCAACGACTGATCGCTCATCGCCACGGCGCCGGGGGCGAACACGATCCGCTGGCCGCTGACCCGCCGGTGCTCGACGTCGACGTGGTCGGCGACCGACACCGCCGCGATGTCCTGCCAGTGGCCGTTGGGGTCGAGGCCGGCCTGGGCGAGGAACTGTGGCTGCGAGCCGGTGGCGATGACGACGATCTCGGAGTCCCAGTCGGTGCCCCAAAGTTTCTCGACGGCGGTGACGGCACCGCCGATGTGGCCGGCGATCCGGGTGAGCAGGCCGTCGGTGCGCTCCCCGCCCAGGCTGATCAGGCGCACGGTGCGGCCGTTGCCGACCACCAGCGGGGCCGGTGCGGGCACCGCGGAACGCGGCGAGGGCGGCAACGGCAGCGAGGGCTCAGCGGCGGGTGGGGCGCCGATCAGGACCGAGGCGCCGAGCAATTCGGTGACCAGCACGACGGCGAGGACGACGAGGACGGCGCGCCGTCGCGGTGTGTCAGTAGCGACGGACGTTGTAGATCGGGGCGTTGTTGACCGGGGCGATCCGCACCGGCTGGCCGAACGTCGAGGCGTGGACCATCATCCCGTCACCGATGTAGATCGCCGAGTGCGAGGCGTCGG
>JAEZIA010000326.1 GCA_023416315.1 Actinomycetes bacterium | reverse complement strand
CCCCAACCGATGCCGAAGCGCACGTCGACATCCGGTGTCAGCGCCAGGCGGACGGTCAGTGCGGCGTCGATCGCGGCGCCGACGGTCGCAAAACTGCCCTGGAACTCGTCGCCGACCGTGAACGCCGGGGGAATGCCTTTCACCTGCTCAAGAGCCCGAGTGACTCGTCGATGCAGCTCAGCGCGGTCGGCGGCGTGCCGCGACCCGACAACGTCGCCAATCAAGGCTGCCCGGGGCGATGAAGCTATCAACTTCACTTCACGCATATGAAGATTATAGCTTCATCTTTGCAGAATGAAGCTAATTGCTTACCTGGAGCTAGGCATTGTCGATGAACGAGCTCGCCGCGCGCAGGTGCTTCACCGCGTCGGCGACGATCGTCGGGACGAGTTCGGCGCACGACGGCAGGTTCTCGATGATGCCTGCCACCTGACCCGAGGCCAGCACACCGGCCTCGGTGTTGCCCTCGACCAGACCTGCCTTCAACAGCATCGGGGTGTTCGCCGCCATCAGCACCTGCGACCAGGTGAGGTCCTTGCCGTGGCGCATCGCCAGACCGTCGCGGACCATGCCCGACCACGTCATCTGCGACATCTTCTTGAACTTGGCCGCATTGCGCACGGCGGCGGTGAAGCCGCGGACCGGCGAGCCGCTTTCGAGCTTCTCGACCAGTTCGGTGCGCAACACCCGGTGCGGCATGCCGTCCACCCGGGTGGACACCACGGTGCCGTCCAGCGCGGCCTGAAGGTAGCGCTGCTTGATCTCCTCGGGCACAGTCGAATCCGACGTGAGCAGGAACCTGGTGCCCATCGCGACGCCGGCCGCGCCGTAGGACAGCGCCGCGGCGAGACCACGGCCGTCGAAGAACCCGCCCGCGGCGATCACCGGGATGTCCACCGCGTCGAGAACCGACGGCAGCAGCAGCGTGGTGGCGACCGGGCCGGTGTGCCCGCCGCCCTCGCCGCCCTGCACGATCACGGCGTCCGCACCCCAGCTGGCGACCTTGCGGGCGTGCTTCGCGGCACCGACCGACGGAATGACCACGGAGCCGGCATCTTTGAGCTTGGCGATCAGTTCCTGCTTGGGGGCCAGTGCGAACGAGGCGACCTTGACGCCCTCGCGGATCATCAGATCGACCCGATCGCCGGCGTCGGCGCCGTCGGCACGGATGTTGACGCCGAATGGCTTGTCCGTCGCCGACTTGACCTTGCGGATGGCGGTGGCCAGTTCGTCGATAGTCATCGTCGCCGAGGCCAGGATGCCCAGACCGCCGGCATTGGAGGTCGCCGAAACCAGCCGGGCACCGGCGACCCACCCCATGCCGGTCTGGACCACCGGATGTTCGATGCCGACCAGTTCGGTCAGCGGCGTCTTCAGATGGGCGGTCATACCTTCACTTCTTTGTCCCGCAACGACTTCGGATCGATGACTTCCCGAAGCAACTTCTGCTCGTCGCCGGACGGGAGCCGGGAGGACGGCGCCTCACCGAGGCCGTGCACCTCGAACGACGTGTTCTCGGCGACCTGTTCGGGCTCCACACCGGGATGAAGCGACACCGCGCGCATCTGGTGATCGGGCCCGTTGAAGTCGAACACGCCGAGGTTGGTCACCACCCGGTAGATATTGGCGAAACGGTACGCCGGATTGTCGGGATCGATTTTGTCCCAGCCGATCCCGGACACGATGTCGACGCTGTCGGTGAACACCCGCTTGGAGTGGTTGCCGACCCAGTAGCTCGTCGCGTGGTTGATGGTGTTACCCGGAGCGCCGCGGACACCGAACATCTGGCGCGTCGGATGCTGCAGCGGGCCGAACGCCGAGAGGTTCTGATTGCCGTAGCGGTCGATCTGGTTGGCGCCCATCACGACATGGCGCCGGCCCCAGGCGAGCGTCTCGAAAACGCGGCCGAACGGCATCCAGCCCTCGATGGCAGCGGCCGCGCCGATGGCAGGTGTGTCGGCGATCAGCCGGGCCTCGCCGTCGGTCAGCACGATGTCGGGGGAGAAGGTCAACCGGGCCAGCCGGGCACCGACCGACACGATCGTCGTCATCGGGCTGACCATGATCTCGCCGGCGTCGCGGAACAGTTCGGCGCAGGCGACGGCGCACACCTCGGCTCGGGTCACCGACATCACTTGGCCTCCTCGGCAAACTTGCGCACGGCAGCTTGATAATCGTCCTCGCTGCCCGACAGGTAGGTCGAGACGAACTCGGCCCAGGTCTCCTCCGAGCCGGCGGCCTCGGCGTAGTGCCGCTGGAACTTCTCATCGCGGCGGTAGTCGGGCTCGGCGGTGGTGAAGTGGGCACCATTCGGTGCCTCGACCACGCTGTCGACCATCATTCGGTTGATCAGTAGGGCTTGGGGCGGAACGGATTTCACGAGCTCTTCGGTGGACACCACCTTCTCCACCGACAGCAGGCGCTTCTGCGCCGACATCAGGAACAGGTCGTCGAAGTATGGGTCGATGCCGGTGTAGGCGGCATTGCCCTGCGCGTCACCGAGATTGAGGTGCACGAACGCGACGTCGAGGTTCAGGGCGGGCATGGCAACGAGCTCCTCGTAGCCCGACCCCGTGGGGTAGGGCGAGCGGACGGTCTTGAGCTCGTCACCCCAGAACGCCCGAACGTCACTGCCCAGCCCGGCACGGATCGGCAGGAATGGCAGCCGCTGGGCGGCCGCCTGCAACCCGCAGCGCAGCATGCCCTCATCCATTTCGCGCGACTCGATGGCACCGGTCGTGCGGGCCTTGGCGAACCACGGATCATAGAACGGCGGCGAATCCAGCGACACGAAGCCGTAGTAGACCCGCTTGACCTTGCCCGCCGAGCAGAGCAGGCCCAGATCCGGCCCACCGTAGGTGACGACGGTCAGGTCGGTGACATCGGTGCGCAGCAGCGCCCGGACGAACGCCATCGGCTTGCGCCGGGAGCCCCAGCCGCCGATGCCGATTGTCATGCCGCTCTCGATGACCGAAACGGCCTCGTCGAGAGTCGTTCGCTTATCGCTCATTTCGATCCCTTGTCTGTGCCCGCGAACGCGTCGCGGTGCTCATCGGAGACACCCGCCAGGTTCAGTTCGAACGTAAAGCCCTGCTCCATGCGGTACCTCGCGTTGACCGGCTGCACGTCGATGAAGTTCAGCGCTTCCTTGGCGGCGCGGATCACCCGGGTGTCCTTGGACGCGATGTCGCGCGCGACGCGCAGTGCGGCCTCGTCGAGATCGGCGCGCGGCACCACCTCGTGCACCGATCCGAAGTGATGCAGAGTCTCGGCGCTCACGGTCGCGGCGGTGAAGAACAGCCGGCGCATCATGTGCTGCGGCACCAGGCGGGACAGGTGGGTGGCCGCTCCGAGCGCCCCACGCTCGACTTCGGGGAGACCGAACTTGGCGTCATCGGAGGCGACGATCACATCGGCGTTGCCCACCAGGCCGATACCGCCGCCGACGCAGAAGCCGTTGACCGCGGCGACCACCGGGACCGCGCACTCGTACACCGCCCGGAAGGCCTCGAAGCAGCCGCGGTTGGCGTCGATCAGCGCGGTGAAGCCCTCGGTGTTCTGCATCTCCTTGATGTCGACGCCGGCATTGAAGCCGCGGCCCTCGGCGCGCAGGATCACCACGTGGGTGCTCATGTCGCGGCCCGCGGCGGTGATGGCGTCGGCGAGTTCGAACCAGCCGCGGGACGGGATCGCGTTGACGGGCGGATAGTTCACCGTGACGGCGACGATGCCCGGTTCGACGGTGCTGGTGGTGATGGTCATCGGGATACCTGGGCCACTTCCTGACGGGGTGAATACCTAAGCAAGCACTTGCTTGGTACGCTAGCACAGTGACCGAAGCGGCTGACAGCGGTATCAACCTGCAATTGAGCGGCTCGGTGGTCCTGGTGACCGGGGGTGTACGCGGTGTCGGCGCAGGAATCAGCGCCGTGTTCGCCGCGCAGGGCGCCACTGTGATCACCTGCGCCCGCCGCCCCGTCGACGGCTCCCCGTATGAGTTCCGCGCCTGCGACATCCGTGACGACGAGGCGGTGAAGGCGCTGATCGACGGCATCGTCGCCGACCACGGCCGCCTCGATGTCGTGGTCAACAACGCGGGTGGCTCACCGTACGTGCTGGCGGCCGAGGCATCGGCAAAATTCAGCACCAAGATCGTCGAGCTCAATCTGCTTGGCGCGCTGTCGGTCTCGCAGCATGCCAACGCGGTGATGCAGACCCAGGATTCCGGCGGGTCGATCATCAACATCACCAGCGTGAGCGGCAGGCGGCCCACCCCGGGCACGGTCGCCTACGGGGCGGCCAAAGCCGGTATGGAGAGCATGACCTCCACGCTCGCCGTGGAATGGGCCCCGAAGGTCCGGGTCAACTCCGTCGTCGTCGGCATGGTCGAAACCGAGCAGTCCGAACTCTTCTACGGTGACGCCGATTCGATCGCCGCGATTTCGGCGAACGTGCCGCTGGGCAGGCTGGCTAAACCCGAGGACATCGGTTGGGCCACTGCGTTTCTCGCCTCACCGGCGGCGTCCTATATCAGCGGTGCGTCGCTGGAGGTGCACGGTGGCGGGGAACCGCCGCACTACCTGTCGACCACCACTGCCGACATCAAATAAGGAGACAACGAACATGGGATTACTCGACGGACGGGTGGTCATCGTCACCGGTGCCGGTGGTGGCATCGGGCGGGCGCACGCACTGGCGTTCGCCGCCGAGGGCGCGCGCGTGGTCGTCAACGACATCGGTGTCGGGCTGGACGGATCACCGGCCGGCGGTGGTAGTGCCGCGCAGGGTGTCGTCGACGAAATCACCGCTGCCGGTGGGGAAGCCGTCGCCAACGGCGCCAATGTCGCCGACTGGGCGCAGGCCGAGGCGCTGATCCAGACCGCGGTCGACACCTTCGGCGGGCTCGACGTGCTGGTGAACAACGCCGGCATCGTCCGCGACCGGATGTTCGTCAACACCAGCGAAGAAGAATTCGACGCCGTCATCGCCGTGCATCTCAAGGGCCACTTCGCCACCATGAAGCATGCCGGTGCGTACTGGCGGGCCAAGTCCAAGGCGGGCGAGACCGTCGACGCCCGCATCATCAACACCAGCTCCGGTGCCGGGCTGCAGGGCAGCGTCGGCCAGGCCAACTACAGCGCCGCCAAGGCCGGCATCGCCGCGCTGACCCTGGTGGCCGCCGCCGAGATGAGCCGAATCGGTGTGACGGTCAACGCGATCGCCCCGTCGGCGCGCACCCGGATGACCGAAACCGTGTTCGCCGACATGATGGCCACCCAGGACAGTGATTTCGACGCGATGGCACCGGAAAACGTGTCGCCGCTGGTGGTGTGGCTCGGCAGCGTCGAGTCGAAGGATGTCACCGGTCATGTGTTCGAGGTCGAGGGTGGCATCATCCGGGTGGCCGAGGGCTGGAACCGCGGCGGGACGATCGACAAGGGTGCCCGTTGGGATCCCGCCGAACTCGGCCCCGTGGTCAGCGACCTGATCGCCAAGTCGCGCACGCCGCTGCCGGTCTTCGGCGC
>JAEZIA010000290.1 GCA_023416315.1 Actinomycetes bacterium | reverse complement strand
GGGTCCCACCTCCGCGCGCACCGTAAGGACCGCCTATCAATGCGATCCATACCACTGCGGGCCCGGTGGACCGCTGCGCCGGCAGGCGGCCGGCGTACCATGTGTGCGCGGACAGTAACCGAGGAGTGGCACCATGACCGACCAGAACGTGACCGCCATCCCACCGGCCGCACCGGCCACGGGCACCGCCCGGGTCAAGCGGGGAATGGCCGAGATGCTCAAGGGCGGCGTGATCATGGACGTCGTCACCCCCGAGCAGGCGAAGATCGCCGAGGACGCCGGGGCGGTGGCCGTCATGGCGCTGGAGCGGGTCCCGGCCGACATCCGGGCCCAGGGCGGCGTCTCGCGCATGTCCGACCCCGACATGATCGAGGGGATCATCGCGGCCGTCTCGATCCCGGTCATGGCCAAGGCGCGTATCGGCCACTTCGTCGAGGCGCAGATCCTGCAGAGCCTGGGCGTGGACTACGTCGACGAGTCCGAGGTCCTGACCCCGGCCGACTACTCCAACCACATCGACAAGTGGGCGTTCACCGTGCCGTTCGTGTGCGGTGCGACCAATCTGGGTGAGGCGCTGCGCCGGATCACCGAGGGTGCGGCGATGATCCGCTCGAAGGGTGAGGCCGGCACCGGTGACGTCTCCAACGCGACCACCCATATGCGGTCGATCGGCGCGGAGATCCGCCGGCTGACGTCGCTGTCGGAGGACGAACTGTACGTCGCCGCCAAGGACATGCAGGCGCCGTACGACCTGGTCGTCGAGGTGGCCCGGGCGGGCAAGCTGCCGGTGACGTTGTTCACCGCGGGCGGCATCGCCACCCCCGCCGACGCCGCGATGATGATGCAGCTCGGCGCCGAAGGCGTCTTTGTCGGCTCCGGAATCTTCAAGTCCGGTGACCCGGCGGTACGGGCGGCCGCGATCGTCAAGGCCACCACCTTCTACGACGACCCCGACGTCCTGGCGCGGGTGTCGCGGGGGTTGGGTGAGCCCATGGTCGGAATCAACGTAGAGGAGATCGCGGAGCCGCACCGACTCGCTCAGCGCGGCTGGTAGCCACGGTGGCGATCGAAGAGATCCTCGATCTCGAGCAGCTCGAGGTCAACATCTACCGCGGCCGGGTGTTCAGCCCGGAGTCCGGCTTCCTGCAGCGCACGTTCGGCGGTCATGTCGCCGGCCAGTCGCTGGTGTCGGCGGTGCGCACCGTCGACCCCAAATTTCAGGTGCACTCTCTGCACGGTTACTTCCTGCGGCCCGGTGACGCCACCGCGCCCGCGGTGTATCTCGTCGAGGCGCTGCGCGACGGCGGCTCGTTCGTCACCCGCCGGGTCAACGCCGTTCAGCACGGCGAGACGATTTTCTCGATGTCGGCGTCGTTCCAGACCGACCAGAGCGGCATCGAGCACCAGGACGAAATGCCCGCCGCGCCGCCACCTGACGACCTGCCCGGGTTCATCTCCAAGGGCGGCGTGTTCGACGACGCGGGTTTCGCCCAGTTCGACGAGTGGGACGTCCGCATCGTCCCGCGCGACCAGGTGGCCCGGCTGCCCGGTAAGGCCTCTCAGCAGCAGGTCTGGTTCAAGCACAAAGACCCGCTGCCCGACGATCCGGTGCTGCACATCTGCGCGCTGGCGTACATGAGCGATCTGACCCTGCTCGGCTCCGCGCAGGTCAACCACGCCGAGGCGCGCAAGCACCTGATGGTGGCATCGCTGGACCACGCGATGTGGTTCATGCGGGCGTTCCGTGCCGACGAATGGCTGCTCTACGACCAGTCCTCGCCGTCGTCGTGCGGCGGCCGGTCGCTGACCCAGGGCAAGATTTTCAACCAGTACGGCGAAATGGTCGCGGCGGTCATGCAGGAGGGGCTGACTCGCTACAAACGCGGCTACACCGGCCAGTGAGCGTCCGCGTCGGGGTGTTGGCCCTGCAGGGCGACACCCGCGAACACCTGGCCGCCCTGCGGGAGGCGGGTGCCGAGGCGTCCACCGTGCGCCGCGCGACGGAGCTCGATGCGGTCGACGCCCTGGTCATCCCCGGTGGCGAGTCGACCACGATGAGCCATCTGCTGCGCGAGTTCGACCTGCTGGAGCCGTTGCGCAAGCGCCTCGCCGACGGCATGCCCGCTTACGGCTCGTGTGCGGGGATGATCCTGCTGGCCAGCGAAATCCTCGACGCCGGCGCCGAGGGGCGCGAGGCAGTGCCCCTGGGCGGCATCGATATGACCGTGCGACGCAACGCTTTTGGCCGTCAGGTCGATTCCTTCGAAGGTGACATCGTGTTTGACGGGCTGGATGGCCCCGCGCACGCGGTCTTCATCCGGGCACCCTGGGTGGAGCGGGTCGGCCCGCAGGTCGAGGTGCTGGCGCGCGCCGGGGACCACATCGTCGCGGTACGGCAGGGCCGCGTGCTGGCCACCGCGTTTCACCCGGAAATGACCGGTGACCGACGGGTGCACAAGCTGTTCGTCGACATGATCTCCAGCCGCGACTAGCGGCTTGAAAAACTCCGAGTAGAAACCGCCGGTACTGGGTACCCCGCCGGACAGTTTCAGGCCATGACCGGAATGCCTTCGACTGCGGAGTGGATCAACGATGATCGGTGGGGATACGACGATTCTGGCGGCGAGCGCCGAGGGTGGCGGTGCAGCGCTGGATCAGGTGATCGGTTTGTCCGTCGTCGCCGCGGTGGTGACCGCGGTGCTGTTGTGGATCGGCTATCAGCACCGGGCCCGGCGGATCACCTGGCTGAACAACGCTGCCGAACGTGTCGGCACCAAATTCAAGCGGCCACCGTGGGTGGCGATCAACATCATGCTGTTCACCGCGACCCTGATCTGCGCGCTGTTCGGCTTCATCTGGGACGTCAGCCTGCATATCGGCAAGGGGCGCGACGAAGGGCCGCTGGCCAACCCGGCGCACTACTTCATCCTGGTGGGCCTGTTCCTGCTGTTCATCGCCGGCGTGCTGGCGGTGGTGCTGCCCTACGACAAGCCCGGGTCGGCGGCCGTGCGGATCACCCGGCACTGGTACGCCCCGGTCGGCGGCCTGCTGATGGCAGGCTGCGGGCTGTACGCGCTGATCGGCTTCCCGCTCGACGACGTCTGGCACCGCATCTTCGGTCAGGACGTCACCCTGTGGGGACCCACTCACCTGATGCTCATCGGCGGCGCGGGCTTGTCGCTGATCGCCGTGCTGTATCTGGAGTACGAGGGGCGCCGCGCGATGGGCGCCGACGCCCCACCGGACAGCCGGTTCGTGAAATTCCTCCAGTACTTGTCCTTCGGCGGCCTGGTGGTCGGGCTGTCGGTGTTCCAGATCGAATACGACTTCGGTGTCGAACAGTTCCGACTTGTGTTCCAGCCGATGATGATCGCCGCCGCCGCCGCGATGGCCCTGGTGGCCGCCCGGCTGACCCTGGGCCGCGGCGCGGCAATCATCGCAGCGATCTTGGCCATCGCGCTGCGCGGTGGCGTCGCGCTGGTGGTCGGACCGATTCTGGGCGCACCCATCAGCTGGTTCCCGCTGTACCTCGGACCAGCCGTCGTCGTCGAATTGCTTGGCCTGACCGCACTGGCCAAAAAGCCGATCGTGTTCGGCGCAGTCGCCGGCCTCGGTGTCGGCACCGTGGGCCTGTGGCTGGAGTCGCTGTGGATCGGTGCGGTCTACCACTATCCATGGCCGACCAGCATGTGGGGCGAGGCGCTGGCGATGGCCGTGCCGGTCGCGATCATGATGGGCCTGTGCGGGGCGCTGCTGTCGATCGTCCTGAACGGCCAGCGACTGCCCCGGCCGGCGGTCGGGATCACCATCGTCGTCGTGACCGTACTGGCCATCGGCGGTGCCGTGGCCAACGGGTTGCGCATCGATGTTCCCCAATCTGACACCGCCACAATCACATTGACCGATGTGCCGAGCCCGCCGGGGGAGCGGATGGTCAACGCCGACGTGCGGATCAATCCGCCGGATCTGGTCAGCGACAACCCGGAGTGGGTGTCCATCCTGTCCTGGCAGGGCGGCCTGGATCACGAACGCGGGCTGGTCGTGGATCGGTTGGAGCAGGTCGGGCCGGGACACTACCGCTCGACACGGCCGGTTCCGATCTGGGGGGAGTGGAAGACGCTGCTGCGCGTGCAGGACGGCACGACGATGACCGGCGTCCCGATCTACCTGCCGGAGGACCCGGGCATCAACGCACCGGCGGTGCCCGCCGAACTCACCAGCACCCGGCCGTTCGCTCCGGAGATCACGATCCTGCAGCGGGAACGCAACCTCGACCACCCGACGTGGTTGTTCACCGCCGGTGGCATCGTGGTGCTGATCTGCACGCTGATCCTGATCGCCGCGCTGACGTGGGGCGGTGGCCGGATCAACCGCACCGAGGAGGAGCCCGCGCGGATCGACGAGGCGCGACCGACAGTGGGGCCGCAGGTGTGATCGTCACCTACGAGGCCCACCATGCGTTGATCACCGCATTGCCGGCTCTGGCGCCCGCGGGCGTCCGGGTGGCCGGGGGGCTGTTCATCGCCATCCGCGACCGCCGCCGCGGCGAAGCGGGCGCCGATTCGGAAAGGGACGAAAAGTGAAGGTGGCCAAGCTGATCACGGTCGGCGCCGTGTTGACGACGGCGGTGGCGTGCAGCTCGACCAAGTCCCCGGCCCCGGTGCCGCAGGCGGCAGGACCGGTCGTGGAAATCACGATCGCGCACGGCACCGTCACACCCACCAATGCCTCGCTGACGGCCAAGGTGGGTCAGCCGATCACCCTGCGGGTCAACAGCGACGCCAACGACGAGTTGCATGTGCACTCCACTCCCGAGCACGAGTTCGAGGTCAAGGCCCAACCCGAGCAGGAGTTCTCGTTCACCGTCGACGTCCCGGGCAGTGTGGCCGTGGAACTGCACCACCTCGACCGGACGGTGGCCACCATCCAAGTGCAGCCGTGAGCCAGGGGGGCGTCGCGGTCCTCGCGCACGGCCTCGGCGGCTCGACCGACCTGCCGATCCCGTACTCGTACGCGCTCATCGGAGCGGCGTGGGCGCTGACGTTCACGTTCGCGACCGTGGCATTCGCCTGGCGGACACCGCGGTTCGACCCTGACCGGCCCGGCCGCCCCTTACCGGGCTGGCTGGCGACGGTGGTCGATTCGCCGGTCACCCGGTGGGCAGCGGCCGGCCTTGGCCTGCTGCTGGCGGTGTGGGTGATCGTCGCCGGTGTCACCGGACCGCAGGACGGCGGCAACGCGCTGCCGGGAGCGTTCTACGTGCTGCTGTGGGTTGGGGTACCGGCGCTGTCGGTACTCATCGGCCCGGTGTGGCGGGTCATCTCGCCGGTGCGCACCGTACGCAGGCTGCTGCCGGTCCGCGCCGCGCGCAGTTACCCGGAGGCGCTGGGATATTGGCCGGGCGCCGCGGGCCTATTCGCGTTCGTGTGGCTCGAATTGGCCAGCCCGAACCCAGGATCGCTGACCGCGATCAAGATCTGGCTCGCGTGCTACGTGGTCATCGCGCTCGGCGGGGCGCTGGTGTTCGGCCCGCGCTGGCTGTCGCGTGCCGACCCGTTCGACGTCTACAGCGTGGTGACCTCCCGGCTCGCGGTGGTCGGGCGCAACCGAGACAGCGGCCGGCCGGCCTTGGTCAACCCGTTCAACCACCTGCGGACACTGCCGGTACGGCCGGGAACGCTTGCGGTACTGGCGGTTCTGCTCGGCTCGACCGCGTTCGACAGCTTCTCGGCGAGCCCGGACTGGCGCAATTTTGCCGACGGACTCGCAGTGGACCCGGCGGTGACCCGTACCGCTGGGCTGGTGGCTTTCGTGCTCGTGGTGGGCATCAGTTTCTGGGCCGCCGCGCAGGCCACCGGTGGGGTGGACCGCGCCCGCCGCCGCGAACTGCCCGGGCTGATGGCGCATTCGCTGATTCCGATCGTGGTCGGATATGTGTTCGCGCACTATCTTTCGTATCTCGTCGAAAAGGGCCAGCAGACGCTGATCACCCTGTTCGGACTGCACGACGTCGAGGTGGCCTACATTCTGTCCGCGCATCCGGGCGTGCTGGCCACGCTCAAGGTGTGCTTCGTGGTGGCCGGGCACATCGCCGGGGTGATCGCCGCCCACGACGCCGCCATCCGGCTGCTGCCGTCAGGGCATCAGATCACCGGGCAGCTGACGATGATGCTGACGATGGTGGCCTACACGTTCACCGGGCTGTATTTGCTCTTCGGCGGGTAGCGCCGAATCCGTCCGGTGGCTGTCGGCTGGGATATCACTGCCGGCGCGTGACCATCTTTGTCTCCACGAATGCGAACACGGTGTCGGTGAGCTTGCCGAGTACGGCCAGCAACAGGATCGACAAGATCATCACGTCAGTCCGGCCGGTGTTCTGGCTGTCGATGAGCAGGAACCCGAGTCCCTTCGACGAGGCGATCAACTCGGCCGCGACCAGGAACAGCCACGCGTTGGCCAGGCCCAGGCGCAGACCGTTGACCAGTTCGGGTGCGGCGGCGGGCAGCGAGATGGTGCCCAGAAGCGTTACGCCGCGCCGACCGTAGGCCCGGCCCACCTCGAGTAGATGTGCATCGACATGGGCGAGGGCGGATGCGGTGGTGGTGTACACGGGGAAGAACGCCCCGATCGCGACCAGCAGCACCTTGGGTTCTTCCCCGATACCAAACCACAAGAGCAACAACGGAACCCAGGCCAGCGAGGGCACCGTGCGAATGGCCCCGACGGTCGGGCCGAGCAGTCGGCGCACCGTGACCGAGAGCCCCACCGCGGATCCGAGTCCCAACCCGGCCGCCGCCCCGAACAGATAGCCGAGGAACACCCGGCCCAGGCTGGCCTGAAGATGCGTCCAGAGCTGGCCGTTGCCCAGCAGCGCGCCCCATGCCCGGACCACATCGAGCGGCGCGGGCAGCTGGCTCGCCGAGAACACCTGCGCGTCCGCGACCAGCTGCCACACGCCCACGAGCGCCAGCGGCACGATGACGCCGAGCGCGAGGACCGGCGTGCGCCGCAGCGCCGCCGCGCCCGCCACTAGTGCGCCCGTTGCTGGACGAACTTTGGCTCGATGATCGTTTCGAGCGCCTTCTCGCCGTCCTGCGTGGACTTGATGTCATTGTCGCTCACCGCAAGCGGCAGGATCGTGGTCAGCACCGTGATCTGCGCGGCGCCCGGCGTGGGATCGATGTCGAGGTCGGTCCGTGTCAACTCGTCCTCGGCCACCGCGGGCGACACCTTGGCCTCGCGGGCAAGCAGCGCGGCCAACTCGTCGGGGTGAGTCTTGGCCCATCCGCGGGCCTGCTCGTAGGCGTCGACGACTGCTTGCACGGTGTCCGGCTTGTCGGTGATGACGTCCTCGCGTGCGTTCAGTACACCGAAGCTGTTGAAGTCGGCGTTGCGGTAGAGGATGCGTGATCCCTGTTCGAGCACCGTCTGGGCGAGGAACGGATCGAGCCCCGACCAGGCGTCGACATCGCCGCGTTCGAGTGCGGTCTTGCCGTCGGCGTGCTGCAGGTTCACGATCTCGACGTCCGACGGCGACAGTCCGGCGGTGGCCAGCGATTGCAGCAGGAAGAAGTACGGGTCGGTGCCCTTGGTCACCGCGATCTTCTTGCCCTTGAGCTCGGCGACCGACGTGACCGGGGAGTCTTTCGGAACCACAAGCGCGGTCCACTCCGGCTTGCTGTAGACGTCGACGATCTTGATCGGACTACCGTTGGCCCGTGCGACCAGGGCGGCCGAACCTGCCGTCGAGCCGAGGTCCAGCGCGTTGGACCGCAAGCCCTCGTTGGCCTTGTTGCTTCCGGCTGACAACACCCAGGTGACCTGGTAACCCTTGTTCTCCAACAACTTCTGGTCACGCACCACCAGACTGAGCGGGTTGTAATAGGCGTAGTCGAGATGGACTTCCTGCGAAGCCGCCTGCCCGCTGTTTCCCCCGCACGCCGATGCCAGCGCGATCACGGCACTTAGCACGATGGCTGCCGCCCAGCGAGATTTCATGTCAAAGCCTCCTGCAGGGAATCGGTCGGAACGTCGCGGCCGGGGAGGCCGAGTTCGGCGAGCAGTCGGTGACGCAGCGCGGCCAGCGCCGGATCGGTGCGCTCCCGCGGCTTGGCCAAGGTGACGTCGACGGATACCGCGATGCCCGCGCCGTCGGGCCCGTCGGCCCGCAGAACCAGCACTCGGTCGGCGAGGACCAAGGCCTCCTCTACATCGTGGGTCACCAAAAGGGATGTGGCACCGGCCTCTTGACGGACCTGCTCCAGAAGGTTCTGCATCTGGATGCGGGTCAGGGCATCCAGCGCAGCGAGCGGCTCGTCGAGTAGCAGCACGCCGGGCCTGCGCGCCAAAGCCCGTGCCAGTCCCGCGCGCTGCGCCATGCCACCGGAGACGTGCCGGGGCCGGTGGTTCTCGAAGCCCGTCAGGCCGACGACATCCAGCCAATGCTGCACGTCGGCCTGACCGACGGATCGCGGTGTCCCGGCCGGCAGGCCGTATGCGACGTTGCCGGCCAGGGTCCGCCAGGGCAGCAACCGCGGCTCCTGAAACACCACCGCACAGCGGGAATCGATGCCGCGCACCGGTTTCCCGTCGATCTCGATCCGACCCTGCGTCGGCTGGTCCAGCCCCGCGACCAGGCGCAGCAGCGTCGACTTACCGCTGCCCGAGGCGCCGAGCAGGGCGACCATCTCACCGGGAGCGATTTCGAGGGTGATGTCGCGCAGGACGGTGTGTGTTCCGAATGCTCGGCCAACCCCGTGCAGCGTGACGGCTGCCGGCTGTCGCCGGGTTGAACTCACCGCCGCAGCCTAAGTGGCTCCCGTGAACCTGAACCAGGTTTACCGCCAACGTGATTCGAAGTCTACCGGTGGCGGCCGTCCACGACTACTCCTGCCGCCGCCTCAATCGGCTTGATCGCCGAGGTGAAGTCCGAGTCGGCGCCTTCCTCACTCAGGACGTGCTCCCACACTCGTCCGACAGCGGCGGCCACCTCGGTCGGCAGACCCAGCGCGGCCGCCTCTTCCAGATAGAGTCGGACGTCTTTCACCATCAGACCGGTGGCGAAGCCGTAGTCGAAACTTCGCGGCAGGATCGACTTCGGGAACTTGTCCCGGCTGGCGTTGGTCGCCCCGGACCCGGCGTTGATCACGTCGATCATCACCGACGGATCCAGCCCCGCCTTGACCCCCATCACCACCACCTCGCAGGTGGTGGCCAGCGCGGTGGCGGCGAGCAGGTTGTTCACCAGCTTCATCGTCTGGCCGGCGCCGGGCTTGGTGTCGACGAAGAATGGTGTGCCCAGCCGCGCCAAAACCGGCTCGACGAGGTCGAATTCATCCCGCGGTCCCGAAACCATCAGCGCCAGCGTGCCTTTGGTGGCACCGCCGACACCACCGCTGACCGGGCTGTCGAGCATTGCGATACCACGTTCGGCCAGTTGCGACTGGATCTGCTGGGCGGCTGTGCTGCCGACGGTGGACAGGTCGACGAACCGTTTGACCCGCCGGCCTTCGATGACCCCGTCGGGTCCGGTCGCGACGTCGTGGGAGGCCTGCACCGACGGCAGGCTGGCCAGCACGGTCTCGACGCGGTCGGCGACCTCGCGCGGTGATGCGGCGGCCTGGGCGCCCAGCGCCACCGCCTGCGCGACGACCTCCGGGCGGGTGTCACACACCACCAGCGGGTGACCGGCCTCGATCAGTCGAGCGGCCATCCGAAAGCCCATGTTGCCCAACCCGACGAAGCCGAGGTCCACGAGCGTCACTGGGCGTCGAGTTCGGCGAAGGTCTCCCGCGCGATGCGGAACGCGTCGACCCCGGCGGGTGCACCCGCGTAGATCGCGACCTGCAGCAGGATCTCGCGGATCTCGTCGCGGGTGACGCCGTTGGTCAGCGCCCCGCGCAGATGGGTCTTCAGCTCGTGCGGGCGGTTGAGCACTGAGATCATCGCCAGGTTCAGCATGCTGCGGGTCTTGAGCGGGAGCTCCTCGCGGCCCCACACCGCGCCCCAGCAGTACTCGGTGAGCAGATCCTGCAGCGGCTTGCTGAAGCTGTCGGCCTGCCGCTCGGCGTTGGCGACGTACTCCTCGCCGAGCACCGCGGCGCGGATTTGTCGTCCCTTGTCGTATGTCGCCTGATCCATGCCGTTCATGATGGCATTCGGGCGGACTACCGCCGAGCGTGCGGGCTTTCGTCGAGGTTCGGGGTCGGCGTCACCGCTATGCCGCACTCTCGGCGACGGGTCGCGCCGCCGGCTCGTCGTCGAAGTCGCCCGGCCGCAGCAGCCGGGTCGCCACGACGCTGATCGCCGCGGTGAACACCAGATAACCGCAGGCCAGCCAAGGCTTTCCGTGCGCGGCCGCGATCAACGCGGTGAGGATCAGCGGGGTCAGTCCCGAGGCGTACACGCCGGAGAGCTGGTACACCGTCGACAGCCCGGTGTAGCGGACGCGGGTCGGGAACAGCGACGCGTACAACGTGCCCTGCGCGCCGTAGAACCAGGCGTGGATCACGCCGAACACGATCAGCAAGGCGATCGTGTACGCGGCGATGCTGCGGGTATTGAACAACGCGAACGCCGGGAAGACGGCCAGGCCGTAGGCCGCGATGCCGCTGGCGTAGACCGTCTTGGCGCCGAATCGGTCCACCAGCAGCCCCGAAACCGGCAGCAGCGCAGCCATCACCAGCGCGGCGGCGGTGACCGCGAACAGTACCGGCACCTTGCCCAGATGAAGGGTGGCCGTGGCATAGGAGATTGCGAACACGCCCCAGGTGTTGAAGGCCGCGCCCTCACCCCAGCGCGACAACATGCCCAGCACCGTCGAGCGGACCGTCGGTCGCCGGAAGATCTCGCGCAGCGGCACCGTCGCGCGCTGGTCCTGTTCCTTGAGCTTCTCGAACGCCGGCGTCTCGGCGGCCTTGAGGCGAACGATCACGCCGAACACCACGAGCACCAGGCTGATCAGGAAGGCCACCCGCCAGCCGTAGCTCAGGAACGCATCGTCGGGCAGCGCGATCTGCAGCAGTGCGAAAACCCCGGTACCCAAAGCCAATCCGAGCGCCAGTCCGACCTGCGGCACGCTGCCGAACAGGCCCCGACGCTTGGCGGGGCTGTGCTCGACGGCCAGCAGGACCGCGCCGGCCCATTCACCACCGAGGGCGAAGCCCTGCCCGATGCGCAGGATCAGCAGCAGGATCGGGGCCAGCAGGCCGAGCTGCTCGGCGGTGGGCAATAGGCCCATCAATGCGGTGGCCCCGCCCATCAGGAACATGGTCAGCGCCAACGTCTTCTTGCGGCCGATGCGGTCACCGATGTGGCCGAACACGAAGCCGCCGATCGGCCGCACGACGAAGCCGACCGCGAACGTGGCGAACGACAACATCGTGCCGACCAGGGAGCTTTGATGCGGGAAGAAGGCCTGGTTGAACACCAGGCTCGCCGCGGTGGCGTAGAGGAAGAAGTCGTACCACTCGATCGTCGTGCCGATCAGGCTGGAGAGCAGCGCGGTGCGGATGGTGCTCGACGAGGATTCGCCGGACTCGGTGCGTGGTTCAACGACAGAAGACACGCATTCCACATCTAGCCTGGGTGGTCGCCGCCGAACACCATTCGACGCACGGCGATTACAACCCGCAGACCGGGCCTCGAACCGCCGACCAGGCATTGTGCCCCGAAGTGCTTGGCGGCCAGCGATTCTCGTCCCCGGCGGGGAGAACCCGGTGCTACGTTCGCCGACATGCCGCGACAGCTGCGCCTGAATGCGTTCATCCATGACATCGGTCACCACGAGGCGGCCTGGCGACTGCCGGAATCCGACCCGCTGGCCACCACCGACGTCGACCACTACATCAACGTCGCCCGCATCGCCGAGAACGCGGGCTTCGACTCCATCTTCTTCGCCGACAACGTCAATCTGCTCGGCGATCCGCAGTATCGGCCCGTCGGCATCCTGGAGCCCACCACGCTGCTGGCCGCGCTGGCCGTCAGCACCAGCCGGATCGGGCTGATCGCCACCGCATCCACCAGTTACTCCGAACCCTTCGACCTGGCTCGCCGGTTCTCCTCGCTGGACCACATCAGCCGGGGCCGCATCGGCTGGAACATCGTGACCTCGGCCGGCGACGCGGCGGCCCGCAACTTCGGTCGCGACGCGCAGGCGCTGCACCGCGACCGTTATGCCCGGGCCGAAGACTTCCTGGCGGCGGTGACCGCGCTGTGGGACAGCTGGGCCGACGACGCGCGGGTGGCCGACAAGGACACCGGGGTGTTCGCCGATTCCGGCCGCATCCGCGCGGTGAACCACCACGGCCCGTACTTCGACGTCGCGGGACCGCTGAACATCCCGCGCGCCCCGCAGGGCTACCCGCTGCTGGTGCAGGCCGGTTCCTCGCTGGACGGCCGGGAGTTCGCCGCCCGCTGGGCCGAGGCCGTGTTCACCGCGCAGCGGACACTGGCCGAGGGTCGGGAGTTCTACGCCGACCTCAAGGCCCGCACCGTTGCTGCCGGCCGCCCAGCCGGCGACATCGTGATCCTGCCGGGCGTCGTGCCGTTTCTCGGCTCCACCGAGGCCGAGGCCCGCGCCCGCGAGCAGGAGTTCGAGGAGCGCATCGTGCCCGCCTACGGGCTGCACCAGCTGTCGACGTTCTTCGGTGTCGACTTCTCGGATGTCGATCTGGACGGGCCGCTGCCCGAGGTGCCCGCCGAGGACGACATCGAGGGTTTCAAGAGCCGCTCGACGCTGGTGGCCGAGCTGGCCCGCCGCGAGAACCTGACCGTGCGTCAACTGATCGGCAAGCTCGGCGGCGGCCGGGGGCACCGCAGTGTCACCGGAACCCCCGAACAGCTGGCCGACGACCTGCAGACCTGGTTCACCACCGGCGCGGCCGACGGCTTCAACATCATGCCGCCCGCGCTGCCCGGCGACCTGACCACGTTCGTCGACCACGTGCTGCCGATCCTGCGCCGCCGCGGCCTGCTGCGCGACGGTTACGAGGGGGCGACGCTGCGCGAACACTACGGCCTGGCCCGGCCCGGCGACCGGTTCGAGGTGAGCGGGCTCGCCGCCGCGCACGGGTAACCGGGCACCGCCCAGTAGACTCGTCGGGTTACGGCAGAACCTCAAGTACGGAGAAGAACCCGATGAGCGGCCATTCCAAGTGGGCTACCACCAAGCACAAGAAGGCCGTCATCGACGCCAAGCGCGGCAAGATGTGCGCCAAGCTGATCAAGAACATCGAGGTCGCGGCGCGCGGCGGCGGCGGCGACCCGGCCGGTAACCCGACACTGTACGACGCCATCCAGAAGGCCAAGAAATCGTCGGTGCCCAACGACAACATCGAGCGGGCCCGCAAGCGCGGCGGCGGCGAGGAAGCCGGCGGCGCCGACTGGCAGAACATCACCTACGAGGGCTACGGACCCAACGGTGTGGCCGTGCTGGTCGAGTGCCTGACCGACAACCGCAACCGTGCCGCCGGTGAGGTCCGGGTCGCAATGACCCGCAACGGCGGCAACATGGCCGACCCGGGTTCGGTGTCCTATCTGTTCTCCCGCAAGGGCGTCATCACCCTGGAGAAGAACGGCCAGTCCGAGGACGACGTGCTGATGGCGGTCCTCGACGCCGGCGCCGAAGAGGTCAACGACCTCGGAGACAGCTTCGAGATCATCTCCGAACCGACCGACCTGGTCGCGGTGCGCACCGCCCTGCAGGAGGCCGGGATCGACTACGACTCCGCCGAGGCCGGCTTCCTGCCGTCGGTGACGGTGCCGCTGGACGCCGACGGCGCCCGCAAGATCATGAAGCTCGTCGACGCGCTGGAGGACAGCGACGACGTGCAGGACGTCTACACCAACGCCGATATCCCCGACGAGGTCCTCGCTCAGATCGAGGAGTGAGCTCAGGCGGGGTGCAGACTGACCGGCACCCCGCAGTAGCGGGTCATTCCGGTTGCCGGGTCCAGGTCGTCCTTCGACGTCAGCACGTTGACGTTGACGACGGCGTGGCCATGCGGCACCGACACCACACCGGTGCGCACCGACGGGTCGAGCCTCGCGATCCCGGTCAGTTCGCCGAACTCGGTGCGCACCACCAGTTTCTGGTTATCAGCCACTCCGGCGGCCGCAGCGTCGTCGGGATGCAGGAGTACGTCCGGTTCCTCGCCCAGATAGGCCAATTGTGCGTTGAGCCTTCGCATTTGGCGCCGCGGCACCAACACCGGCCCGCAGGTGTGACGCACGCCGTGCAGCTGGTCGACCAAGACCTGCGGGGCCAGCCGCCACCCGCCGAGGCGCTCGATGTGCCGCTGTACCCAGGCCGCGGGCAGTTCTCGGTCGGCTTGTGCCCAGCCGGTGGTGACCAGGTCGTCGAAGTCGGTGCGGCCACCGGCGTTCTGGGCGGCGAGCAGCTGCTCGTCGGTCAGCGCGGTATCGGCCACGTCGTGACCCAGCCGTCGGCCGATCTCGGCGAGGACCCACCACATCGAGCGGCGGTCGCCGACCGGGGTGATGATCGCCGGCGTGTGCTGCGCGGCGATCCGGGTGCTCATGAAGTCCCACAACGTCACGTCGGGCCGCTCCAGCTGACCCTTGGTCGGCAGCACGTGGGTGGACAGCGCCGTCGTCTCGGTGGGCAGGATTTCGGTGGTGGCCAGCACGTCGAGCTTGGCCAGCGCGGGCCGCAGGGTGTCGGCGGCCGGGAACGCGGTCAGCAGGCTGCCGCCGAGATTGAGCAGGGCGCGGATATTACCCGCCTCGATCTCGTCGGCCAATGTCGCGCACGGCCATTCCCGCATGAACGCGCGGGTGTCCGGGCGGCTGCGTGGGCCGGGTCGCGACTTGCCCTCCGGCGGCGCGATCGGCAGCTCGAAGCTCTCCAGCTGATAGCCGTATCCGGGGTGGAACCACATCCCGCCGGGGGTGTTCATCGACCCAGTCAGGATCAGCAGCGCCCAGGAAAGCCATTGCGTGACATTGGCACTCGCCGACATCGTGACACCGGTACCGGTGTCGATCGCGATCCGTCCGGCTTGCCGAACGGCGGCGAGCAGGTCGGTGAGGTCGGCGGGGTCGACATCGGCCAGTGCGGCGGCGTGCGCGGCGGTGAACGGTTCCACCGCGGCTGCCAACACATCGAGGTCCTGCACGGTGACGTCGGGTTCGGCTCCGTCGCGCAGGATTTCGCGCACCAGGTGGGCCAGCACCGCGTAGTCGGTACCCGGTCGCGGAGCGAGGTGTCTGCCGGCCAGCCGGGCGGTCTCGGTGCGGCGCGGATCCACCACCCATAGCTCAGCTCGCCTGGTGAGATCACGCAGCAGCCCGCGAGGGTTCGGCATTCCGACCGTATGACCATGGGAGACAACAGGATTGCTACCGATCAGGATCAACAGCTCAGCGTTGTCGTAGTCCGGCCGTCCGGTAAGCGCAGCCGAGCCGCCCATCAATTCCGCGACCAGAACCTTGGCGGTGCCGTCGATGGTCAGCGGACTGAACTTCGCCGGTGTGCCGATCGCGCGATGCAGGGCCTCGGCGGTGCGGTAGCCCACCGCGTCCATCCCGATGCCGGTGCCGAAGTTGATGGCGACCGCTGCGGGCCCGTGCTCGGCGATGATGCCACTGAGCCGGGTGCCGAGGTCGTCGAGGCAGGCGTCCCACGACATCTCCGTCAGCTGTCCGTCGACTCGTCGTGCCGGCCGCTCGAGCCGGTCCGGATGATGGTGAATCAGCGGCAGCGCCCGGCCTTTCGGGCAGGTGTACCCACCGGAGAACGGATTGTCCCGGTCACCGTGCACGGCCACCACCGTCTCGCCGTCGACCTCGACGAGGATGCCGCACACCGACGGGCAGACCCGACAGAAGCTGCGTACAGTGCGAGAACCGCCTGTGGTCATGGACATGAACCGTACGCTGCGGTCGACGAATCGGAGGTGACCGTGGCGCGAGTGACCGACCCCGACGGGGTGCGCTGGAACGTCCGTCGCTGGTGGTGGCAGACGATCCCGTGGGAGACCGGCTTCGCCACCCTGGACGCGCTGATCTTTCTGCTCGTCCTGCCGTTCATGCTGATGTGGCCGTTCTGGCTGTTGGCCAAGTGGTGCGGTGTGCCATGGACGGTGCAGATCCTCCGCGACGGCACCGAGGTCGGCCGCGAGCGGGTCAAGGGCTGGAAGCAGTCCCGCGCCCGGGTCGACCAGATCGCCCGGTCACTGCAGGACGGCACCCTGACCGAGTTCCAGACCGGCGCCTAGTCAGCGCATGCCGTGCCCGCCGCCGTTGTGGAAGAGCAGTCCGTCGCCGATCAGGAACGGATACAGCGTGGGGTAGGGGACGTCCTGGGGTGATGCGGTGAGCTGCGCGTTACCGGGTGTCTCGCACTGGCTGTTGCCGTCGCTGACGGCCGTGCACACCATGTGCGGGTCTTCGGCCGCGGCGGCGACCGGTGCGGCCAGCAGTGCGGCGGCGATCCCGGTGCCCAGCAGGCCGGCAGCGACGT
This sequence comes from Actinomycetes bacterium, assembly GCA_023416315.1. Classification (GTDB taxonomy): domain Bacteria; phylum Actinomycetota; class Actinomycetes; order Mycobacteriales; family Mycobacteriaceae; genus Mycobacterium. The sequence continues at coordinate 590 of JAEZIA010000290.1, read as the reverse complement.
GGATTTTGAGGGTCATCACTTCTTCTCCTTCGAAACTGTACGTTCAGTTTCGAAATGTGTAGCGCCTCGGCCGGCTCAGATAATCCCGGAACCGCAGATGAGATCCCTCACCGGGACAGACCTCGCATCGCCGCGTCGACGATGGCGTCGGCGGTGGTGCCATCCAGGGCGCCCCTGCCGATCATCAGCCGATACAGGGCCGGCGCGATGATGAGGTCGATCGCGACGTCACGGTCGACGTCGTCGCGCAGCTCGCCGCGTGCCACGCCCCGGTCCCAGAGGGCCTCCAGCACCGTGCGCCGAGACCGGACCAGCCCCTCATGCAGCTCGCCGGCCACCTCCGGGTCGAACTGGGCTTCGCCGACAAGTTCGGCGAAAACCCGTCCACTCGGCCCGGTGTAGAAGTGGCACAGCCCGCGCAACCACACCCGGAAGTCCTCCCGGGCCGAACCGGTATCGGGGTCGGGGGAGTCGGCCTGCAGTTCCGAGAAGAAGGCGTCGACCGCCACGGCGTACTTGTTCGGCCACCACTTGTAGATCGTCGCCTTGCTGGACCCGCTGCGGGCGGCGATCTGCTCGGTGGTCATCGC
>JAEZIA010000242.1 GCA_023416315.1 Actinomycetes bacterium | reverse complement strand
GGCCAGGCTCAGCGCGCGGGTCCGGCGCTGGCGGGCGTCGGGATCGGTGGCCAGCCGGCGCGCCCGTCCGATGTGGCCGCCGCTGACCGACGCCGCCCAGTGCGCCTCCTCGGACCCGAGGCCGTCGTTGTCGATCAACACCTGGGCGATCGCCGCGGCGGGCGGGGTCACCAACGCGATGTGCCGGCAACGTGAGCGCAGGGTGATTGCGATGTCCTCGGGATCCACCGACGGCGCGCACAGCAGGAACACCGTCGACGGCGGCGGCTCCTCCACCACCTTGAGCAGTGCGTTGGCCGCGCCTTCGGTGAGCCGGTCGGCGTCCTCGATCACCACGATCTGCCAGCGGCCCGTACTGGGCCGCCGGGAGGCGATCTGCACGATGCTGCGCATCTCGTCGACGCCGATGGACAGGCCCTCGGGCACGATCCGCCGGACGTCACCGTGCGTGCCTGCCATCGTCGTCGTGCAAGACCGGCATTCCCCGCAGCCCGGGGTGCCCTCGGCGGTGCACTGCAGGGCGGCGGCGAAGCACTGCGCGGCCACCGAACGGCCCGATCCGGGCGGGCCGGTGATCAGCCAGGCATGTGTCATGGTCCCGGTGGTCGCCACATCGTGAGCGGAATCACCCCGGGCCGCACGTGCGGCACCGACGAGCTCCGCTTCCACGGCGCTTTGGCCGACCAACCGCGTGAAAACTCCGGACATCGCCTCAAACACTAGTGCTCAGCAACGACACAACTCCCGTCAACCGGTCGCCGAAGGTGCTGATCGGTCGCTCTGTACCGATACGGTGGGATTCGTGACCACCGCGCAGCTCAGCCCGGGGCGAATCAGTGGGTTCGTCCGGTGGGTTGCGCGCACTCCGTGGCCGGTGTTCTCCCTGGGCATGCTGCAGGCCGACATCATCGGCGCGCTGCTGGTACTGGGCTTCCTGCGGTTCGGTCTGCCGCCGTCGGATCGGGTCATGTTGCAGGATCTGCCGACGCTGAACCTGGTCATCTTCCTGAGCTACCTGTTCATCTCGTTCGCGGTCGGCGCATTCGTCAGCCTCAAGCTGCTCGTTCCGGTGTTCCGCTGGCAACGGCGCGACGCGCTGCTGGCCGAGGACGACCCGGCCGCCACCGAACAGGCCCGGCTGCGGGCACTGCGGATGCCGGTCTACCGCTCGGCGATCAGCATGACGAACTGGGTGCTCGGGGCGGTGGTGTTCATCGCGGCTTCGTGGCCGGTGGCCAGCCACGCCGCACCCGTGCTGGCGGTGTCCACCCTGCTGGGCGCCACCGCCACCTCGATCATCGGCTACCTGCAGTCCGAGCGGGTGTTGCGCCCGGTCGCGGTCGCCGCGCTGCGCGGCGGCGTACCGGAGAAGTTCCACCGCCCCGGCGTGATCCAGCGGCTGGTGCTGACCTGGCTGCTGTCCACCGGGGTGCCACTGCTGGCGATCGTGTTGTCGATCGTGGCGAGCAAGTTTTCGCTGCTGGCCGCCTCCGCTGACGCGTTGTTCACGCCGATTCTGCTGATGGCGGTCGCCGCGCTGGTGATCGGGTTCGCCGGCAACGTGCTGGCGGCCATGTCGATCGCCGACCCGCTGCGCCAGCTGCGCTGGGCGCTCGGCGAGGTCCAGCGTGGCAACTACAACGCGCACATGCAGATCTACGACGCCAGCGAGCTGGGCCTACTGCAGGCCGGCTTCAATGACATGGTTCGCGATCTGAGCGAACGGCAGCGGCTGCGCGACCTGTTCGGCCGCTACGTCGGTGAGGACGTCGCCCGCCGTGCCCTGGAACGCGGCACCGAACTCGGCGGCCAGGAACGCGACGTCGCGGTGCTTTTCGTCGATCTCGTCGGCTCGACCCAGCTGGCGGCGACCCGCCCGCCCAGCGAGGTCGTCAGCATGCTCAACGAGTTCTTCCGGGTGGTGGTCGAGACCGTCAAGAAACACGGCGGCTTCGTCAACAAGTTCCAGGGTGACGCGGCGTTGTGCATCTTCGGCGCGCCGATCGAGCATCCCGATGCGTCCGGCGCGGCGCTCGCGGCCTCGCGCGAACTGCACGACGAACTCGTCAACGTGCTGGGCCAGACCGACTTCGGCATCGGCGTTTCGGCCGGCCGGGCGATCGCCGGACACATCGGCGCGCAGGCCCGCTTCGAATACACCGTGATCGGCGACCCGGTCAACGAGGCCGCCCGGCTGACCGAGCTGGCCAAGCTGGAGAACGGCCACGTGCTCGCGTCGGCGATCGCGGTCAGCGGCGCGCTCGACGCCGAAGCGCTGTGCTGGAACGTCGGCGAGATCGTCGAGCTGCGCGGCAGGCGCGCACCGACGCAGCTGGCCCGGCCGGTCAATCTCGTGCTGCCCAGCGAGGACACCGAGAGCGAACGCGTCAACCGCTGACGCACTCCGCCAAGATCGCCGAAATGGCGTGATCCACTCGCACTTTCGCACCCGTGTGTCGGTTTGGGCGCAGGGCTTTACGCCTTCTTCGCAGCCTTCTTGGCGGGCGCCTTGCGGGTCGTCTTCTTCGCGGTGCGCTTGACCGGGCCCCGCGCGCGACGATCGGCCAGCAGCTCCGAAGCCCGCTCGTCGGTGATCGACATGACGTCGTCGCCCTTGCGCAGGCTGGCGTTGGTCTCGCCGTCGGTGACGTAGGGGCCGAAGCGCCCGTCCTTGATCACCATCGGCTTGCCCGACGCCGGATCGGTGCCCAGTTCCCGCAATGGCGGCGCCGAAGCACCTTGACGGCCACGACGTTTGGGCTCGGCATAGATCTTGAGCGCCTCTTCGAGGGTGATCTCGAAGATCTGATCCTCGGTGGCCAGCGAGCGAGAGTCGGTACCGCGCTTGAGGTATGGCCCGTACCGGCCGTTCTGCGCGGTGATTTCCTCACCGCTGGCCGGGTCCACGCCGACCACCCGCGGCAGCGAAAGCAGCTTGAGTGCGTCCTCGAGCGTGATCGTCTGCAGGTCCATGGAGCGCAGCAGCGAGCCGGTGCGCGGCTTGGGGCCGGTCGGCTTCTTGCCCTTCTTGGCGGTGACGCCGGGATCGTCGTCCGGCGGCGGAGGCAGCACCTCGGTAACGTACGGCCCGTAACGCCCGTCCTTGGCGACGATTTCGTGCCCGGACTCCGGATCCACCCCCAGAACGCGGCCCTCCTGCGGTGTGGCGAAGAGGGTTTCGGCCAGTTCGAGGGTCAGCTCGTCGGGGGTGATCTCGTCGTTGAGGTTGGCCCGCTGCGGCTTGGGCTCGCCGTCCTCACCGGTGATCATCCGCTCCAGGTATGGGCCGTTCTTGCCCACCCGGACCACGATCGGCCGGCCCTCTTCGTCGTCAAAGAGCTTGATGGAGTTGACTTCTCGCGCGTCGATGCCCTCAAGGTTGACACCGACCAGTTTCTTGAGGCCGCCGGCGCGGGCAATCGAATCCGCCACGCCGTGCTCGCCGCCGAAGTAGAAGTTCGACAGCCAGTTGGTGCGCCGCTCCTGCCCGGTGGCGATCTCGTCGAGCTCGTCCTCCATGGCCGCGGTGAAGTCGTAGTCCACCAGGCGGCCGAAGTGCTGTTCGAGCAGCCCCGTCACCGCGAACGCCACCCAGGACGGCACCAGCGCACTGCCCTTCTTGTGCACGTAGCCGCGGTCCTGGATCGTCTTGATGATCGAGGAATACGTTGAGGGACGGCCGATTCCGAGTTCCTCGAGGGCTTTGATCAGCGACGCCTCGGTGTACCGGGCCGGCGGGTTGGTGGTGTGCCCGTCGGCGTTCAGCCGGGTGGCGTCCACCCGCTGGCCCTGCCGAAGCTGCGGCAACCGGCTCTCGGCGTCGTCGGCCTCACCGCCGGCCAGCTCGTCGACGGTCTCGACGTAGGCCTTGAGGAAGCCGGCGAAGGTGATCGTGCGGCCGCTGGCGGCGAACGTGACGGCACGGCCGTCGGCAGCGACTCCGCCGATCCGCAAGCTCAGCGTGGTCCCACGGGCATCGGCCATCTGGGAGGCGACGGTGCGCTGCCAGATCAGCTCGTAGAGCCGGAACTCGTCGGTGTCGAGCTCGCGGTGCAGCGCCCCCGGCGTCGCGAACGTATCCCCGGCGGGCCGGATGGCCTCGTGCGCCTCCTGGGCGTTCTTGACCTTGCGGGTGTACTGCCGCGGCGACGGATGCACGTACTCGTCGCCGTACAGCTGGCGGGCCTGGTTGCGCGCGGCGTTGATCGCCGACTCCGACAGCGTCGTGGAGTCGGTACGCATATAAGTGATGTAGCCGTTCTCGTACAGCCGCTGGGCGATGCTCATCGTCCGCTCGGAGGAGAACCGCAGCTTGCGCCCGGCCTCCTGCTGCAACGTCGAGGTCATGAACGGCGGATACGGCTTGCGGGTGTAGGGCTTCTCCTCCACCGAGGCCACCGACAGGCTGGAGCCCTGCAATCCGGCGGCCAGCGAGCCGGCGGCGGCCTCGTCGAGCACCACCACCTCGTCGGGCTTGCGCAGCGCGCCCAGGGAGTCGAAGTCACGGCCGGTGGCCACCCGCTTGCTGTCGACGTTGACCAGCCGGGCTGTGAACCGCGGCGGCGCGGCGTTCGGGTCGGAGACGCTGGCGTCGAGCTCGGCGATCACATCCCAGTACGACGCGCTGCGGAAGGCCATCCGGTCGCGTTCGCGCTGCACGATGATCCGGGTCGCGACGGACTGCACCCGGCCCGCCGAGAGCTTGGGCGCGACCTTCTTCCACAGCACGGGGCTGACCTCGTAGCCGTACAGGCGGTCGAGGATGCGCCGGGTCTCCTGGGCGTCGACCAGGTCGTTGTCCAGGTCGCGGGGGTTTTCGGCGGCCGCGCGGATCGCGGGTTCGGTGATCTCGTGGAAGACCATCCGCTTGACCGGGACGCGGGGCTTCAGCGTCTCCAGCAGGTGCCAGGCGATGGCCTCGCCCTCGCGGTCACCGTCGGTGGCCAGATAGAGCTCGTCGACGTCCTTGAGCAGGCCCTTGAGCTCGGTGACCGTGCTCTTCTTGTCGGGGCTGATGATGTAGAGCGGCTCGAAGTTGTCCTCGACGTTGACGCCTAGCCGCGCCCACGGCTCCGTTTTGTACTTGGCGGGCACGTCGGCGGCGTTACGCGGCAGGTCACGGATGTGGCCGCGGGACGATTCGACAATGTAATTGGAGCCCAGATAGCCGGCGATCTTGCGCGCTTTGGTGGGCGACTCGACGATGACGAGTCGCCGAACGCCGCCGTTGCCGCCGCTCCGGCTGTTTTTCTCGTCAGCCAACTGCCCTTACGCTCCACTTCTGTCTTGCCCTGGGGTACCCCCAACCCGCGGGCACCTGACAATTTCGCACTCTGGCGGAGTCAACGCAAACCGACCCCCGCAGGGAAATCTCTCAGATGCGAGGCCACGCTGACAACGCTTCGATGTGATCTGGGGGTTCCCCCACGTTCTCCACCAGGCGTGATAGCCGTCTCCGGCCACTGATCCGCAGGGCCGGACGGGCGCCTCGAGTGCCGATCAGAGTCGGTGCGATCCCCACCCGCATCAGCGCCGACGCCAGCGGTGAATGCGTATCGGGGGCGTGCGGGTCCAGTCCGAGCAGATAGCGGTCGGCCTCGGGCACCCCGGCCGCCAGGATCCAGGCGCGCAGCTCGCGGGCTCCGGGCAGCCATTGCGGCGGGACGGTCTTGACCGCGCCGCGGGTCCAGCTGGCGGCGATGGGGGCCAGCCGCGCGTCCACCGCGGTGCGCACGAGGGGGTTGTTCTCGTCGGTGCGGGCGATCTCCGCCTCGAGGCCGGTCTCGATGATCATCTCGGCCAGCGCCTCGGCCCGCCACAGGTCCTCGACCACCACCGACAGGCGAGCGCCACCGCCGACGGTCACCACTTGGCCGGCCGCCGCGAGCAACCCGGTGAGGTCGGCGACCGCAGGCGGCACCGACTCGGCCGAGAAGAAGGACAGCTGGCTCACCAGACGACAGTAAGCCAGTCAGCCATCAGCGCCACGCAGCCGAGCCGTGTGGCCGAAAACGAAAGCACCCCCGGCGAGACCGCTCGGGGGTGTTCCGTGATGTCGTTGTTGATCAGATGGAGCGCACGCCAGTGGCTTGCGGTCCCTTGGGGCTCTGACCGACCTCGAACTCGACCCTTTGGTTCTCCTCAAGGGTGCGGAAGCCCGACCCCTGAATTTCCGTGTAGTGGACGAACACGTCGGCAGAGCCGTCCTCGGGTGCGATGAACCCGAAACCCTTCTCCGCGTTGAACCACTTCACAGTTCCCTGTGGCATCTTTCGTACTTTCCTTCTCTTCCAACCGGGAGCGGCCGACCGAGTTTTCGGCAGACCGGGCCCGTTCCGACCGCCATCCTTCGTGGAGTCGTCGGAACTCACCCGACCTACAGACCCTCGCAGGAACCGCGATCGCAACGTCGATCCTGCGAGTGTTGGCACACGAACACAGAAGCTGCGACCGCCCTTATCCAATCACGTCCGAGGCTTCTGCGACAGTCTCAGTGCTACTAACTGATGAACAATTCGATACCGGGATGTACATATCTTTTAGAAAGGACTGATTTCAAATGGTGAGTTTCGGCAGCGAGCTGCTTAACGCAGCCGTCGCAGGCGCCGAATCATCGCCGGAAGCGCTGCGTCACGTCGCCGAACTGCCGGCCCGCCAGGCGCTAGCCGCGGACTGGCCTGCCTGGGCTGATCCAGATGTGCTCCGCGCGTTCCAAGATCATGGAATCGCCCGGCCGTGGTCGCATCAGGTGCACGCCGCCGATCTCGCGCACTCGGGCCGTCATGTGGTGATCAGCACCGGCACCGCATCGGGCAAGTCGCTGGCGTTCCAATTACCGATCATGGATGTGCTGGCGCGTGATCCGCGGGCAAGGGCACTTTATTTGTCGCCGACCAAAGCGCTCGGGCACGACCAATTACGCACTGCCCATTCATTGACCACCGCGGTGCCCGCTCTGGCCGACGTCGCCCCGACGTCCTACGACGGTGACACCCCGACGGAGGTACGCAGATTCGCCAGGGAGCGGTCCCGGTGGCTGTTCTCCAACCCGGACATGATTCATCTGTCATTGCTGCGCAACCACGCCCGCTGGGCGGTGTTCCTGCGCGGGCTCCGCTACATCGTGGTCGACGAATGCCACTACTACCGCGGCATTTTCGGCTCGAACGTGGCCATGGTGCTACGCAGGCTGCTGCGGCTGTGCGAGCGCTACTCCCCCGCGTCGGCGCCAGGCCCGACGGTCATCTTCGCCAGCGCCACCACCGCCGCCCCCGGAGAGACGGCCGCCGAGCTGATCGGGCACACCGTGGCCGCAGTGACCGAGGACGGTTCGCCCCACGGAGCGCGGACGGTGGCGTTGTGGGAGCCCGAATTGCGCACCGACATGCTGGGCGAAAACGGTGCGCCGGTGCGGCGTTCGGCCGGCGCCGAAGCCGCCAGGATGATGGCCGATCTGGTTGCTGAGGGAGCGCGGACGCTGACCTTCGTCCGGTCGCGGCGCGGGGCGGAGCTCGCCGCCCTGGGCGCCCGGGCGCGACTCGAAGACATCGCACCGCAGCTGCTCGACACCGTGGCGTCCTACCGGGCCGGATACCTGGCTGAGGACCGCCGCGAGCTGGAACGCGCACTGTCCGAGGGCGAGTTGCGGGGTCTGGCCACGACGAACGCACTTGAGCTCGGTATCGACATCGCCGGTCTGGACGCCGTACTGCTGGCAGGCTTTCCGGGCACGGTCGCGTCGTTCTGGCAGCAGGCCGGGCGATCCGGGCGGCGCGGCCAGGGCGCACTGGTGGTCCTCGTCGCGCGCGACGACCCACTGGACACCTACCTGGTGCACCATCCGGAGGCGTTGCTGGACAAGCCGGTTGAGCGGGTCGTCATCGACCCGACGAACCCTTATGTCGTGGGGCCGCAACTGTTGTGTGCGGCAACGGAACTGCCGCTCGATGACGCGGAGGTGCGCCGCTGGGAGGCCGAATCGGTAGCCGCGGAACTCGTCGACGACGGGTTGCTGCGCCGCCGCGGCGGCAAGTACTTCCCCGCTGCCGGGCTGGATCCGCATCCCGCGGTGGACATTCGCGGTTCGGCCGGCGGGCAGATCGCGATCGTCGAGGCGGACACCGGCCGGATGCTGGGCAGCGCCGACGCGGGTCAGGCACCGGCCGCCGTGCATCCCGGTGCGGTTTATCTCCATCAGGGCGAGAGCTACCTGGTGGACTCGTTGAACTTCACCGACGGAGTGGCGTTCGTGCACGCCGAGGATCCCGGCTACACCACCTTCGCCAGGGAGATCACCGACATCGTGGTGACCGGGACCGGCGAACGCGTGCACTACGACTCGGTGACGCTGGGCCTGGTTCCGGTGTCGGTGACCCATCGGGTGATCGGTTACCTGCGCCGCCGGTTGTCCGGAGAGGTCATCGATTTCGTCGAGTTGGACATGCCCGAGCACTGCCTGCCGACCACCGCGGTGATGTACACGATCACCCCGGAGGCGTTGGCGGACAGCGGCATCGAGCAGCTGCGGGTACCCGGCTCGCTGCACGCGGCCGAGCACGCCGCGATCGGTCTGCTGCCGCTGGTGGCCAGTTGCGACCGCGGTGACATCGGCGGGGTCTCCACCGCCGTCGGCGCCGACGGGTTACCCACGGTGTTCGTCTACGACGGGCATCCGGGCGGGGCGGGCTTCGCCGAGCGCGGCTACCGGCTGGCCAGCACCTGGCTGGGCGCCACCGCGGCGGCGATCGAAGCATGCGAATGCCCGCAGGGCTGCCCCTCGTGCGTGCAGTCGCCCAAGTGCGGCAACGGCAATGACCCGCTGGACAAATCCGGCGCGGTCGCAGTCCTTGAATTGGTTCTCGCACAGCTGGCTGCGGGCGGCGCCTGACGGGCGTGCCGACTGACCCCTCGAACAGTCGACACCCTCACGCAAACCCGCCGTGCTGGCAGGCACCTCCACTGCTGGAGGTTGCCGCGGCCTGACATCAGCGACTGCGACGAACGGCCGGACAACGCGAGCCGTTCCCATGTCGGGCGTAGCCGAAAAATACCGAACCACCAGTACCGCCGCAAGGAAATCGACATCGTTGTCATTTGCTGGACCAATTCGTTGGTGCCCACCTGCGGATTCCGGCGCCGTCATCTCAAGGAGACGCCAAGGTGGCCTCGTTAAACTCACCGCCATGACCCCCGATTGGCTGCTGGTGGAGACACTCGGCACCGAGCCCGTGGTGGTCGCGCAGGGCCGTCAGATGAAGAACTTGGTGCCGCTGGCCATTTACTTGCGGCGCAACCCGCATCTGGCGGCGATTCAGACCGCGATTGCCGAGACCGTGGCCACCGGCAACAGTTTGGCCAGCATCACCCCGAAGAGTGACCGGGTGATCCGCACCGAACCGGTCCAGATGTCCGATGGCCGGATGCACGGTGTGCACGTCTGGATCGGACCGGCCGCCGCCGACCCGCCTGAGCGGCCGATCCCGGGACCGTTGAAGTGGGACATGACGCTGGGGATCGCCACGGACACCGTCGAATCGCTGGTCAACGCGGGCATGGATCCGACCACGGAGCCCACCCACGGCCGGGCATTCGCCGAAGACCTGCCCGCCCGCAGCTTCAACCGCGACGAAGCCAAAGTGCTGGCGCTAGCCATCGACGCCGCGCCGGGCCGGACGTACTGCACGACTTGGACATTCACCGACTCCCACGGCGAGACGATCCGGGCGGGTTTCGTGGCGCGCACCGCGTCGGAGATCGCCGAGGACGCCACCGAACACCTGATCGCCCGCGCGATGAACCTGCGCTGCGATGTCGACGAGGGCGCCTTGCCGCCCGACCACCTCGCGCAGCGGATCCTCGACGGACTCTCCCAGCCGGGGGTGCACCGCGCCCTTGTCGACCTCGGCACGTGGAAGCTGCTGAAGTGGCTCGACGATCCGTGCCCGTACTACGACTGGCGCCAGGGCGTCCAGTTCCATCCCGACGACCGCGACGACCTGACCCCGATGGCCGAGGAGTTCCGCACCGGCTCCACCAGCCGGGTGCTGCGGTTGCCCGGCGTCGACGGCGGCTGGGCGCCGATGCACGTCACCGTCAACCGCGTCGAGGTCGAGAAGAACATCTTCGCCGGGCTGATCACCCTGCGGCTGCCCACCGCGGCCGAGCTGGCCGCGGCCCGCTTGACGGTCAAGGGCACGTCCACGGCTTAGCCG
>JAEZIA010000238.1 GCA_023416315.1 Actinomycetes bacterium | reverse complement strand
CGTCCCACTCCTCCTGCGTGGTGGCGTCGGGCATCGAGGCGTCGGGCCGGATCTTGAACTGATAGATCCACACCTTCAGACCGTCCGGGCGCACCACGGTGAACGGGCGCTCCTCGAGCACCAACACGCCCATGCACTGCAGCATCGGCAGCAGGTGGCTCAGCGAGGCGGTCGAACCGCCGAGGTACCAGGTGAGGAAGGCCTCGTTGCCCTCGTCGCCCTCCTCGAACTGCAGTTTGACCGAATCCTCTTGCAGCGCTTCGATGAAGCCGATATCGGTGATCGCTTCCGTCGAGGTGACCGCCTGCTTGAACGACTCGGGCAGCGCCTCGGCGTAATGTTCGGCGATCGCCAGGTCGATCTTTCCTGCCCGCGCCGAACCGATCAGCCGGTCACCCCAGGTCCGCAGCGCATCGGTCAGCAGCTCTTGGACGCGAGTGCGGTTGCGTTCGCTGTCGTCGATCGACTCGCGGGTGGAGCCGTCAGGCAGCCGGACGGTGAAATGCACGACTGCCCATGGTGATTCGCTGACCCGGGCGGTGTAGTCGATGCTGAGTCCGCCGAATTCGCGGACCAGGATGTCCTGCATGGCCAGGCGCACCGCGGTGGTGTAGCGATCGCGGGGCAGGTACACCAGGGCGGATACGAAGTGGCCGAGTTGGGCGGCGCGCAGGAACAGCAGCGCACGGCGCCGCGAGCCGAGGTCGACGACGGCGGTCGCCATGGCCAGCAACTGCTCGGCGGTCAGCGCGAACAGCTCCGAGCGCGGGATGGTCTGGATGATGTCGAGCATCAGCTGACCGGGGTGGCTGGGGTCGTTCTGCGACATCGTCAAGACGTCGCGGACGCGCCGCGAGATCAGCGGGATGTCAAGCACGTTGGCGTTCGTCGCCGCCACCGTGAACAGGCCCACGAAGCGGTGCTCGAGATCTCCTCGGGTGGTGTGCTCCCGGACCACCACGATGTACGGATACGCGCCGTAGCGCAGGAAGCTGGGCATGGTGGCCTGCGCCAGCACCAACAGGTCACCGGGCCGGGTGAGTTCGGGCAGCACCTCGGTGCGCAATCGCGCCACCCCCAGCCGGCTGGACTCGATGACAGTCGCGGTCCCGTCGGCCACCGTGCAGCTCTGGCAGCCCAGCAGCACGAAATGACCGTCGGACAACCAGCGCAACAGGTCGGCGACGTCGCTGCGGTCGCGGCCGGCGAACCGGGTGCCCGGGTCGCCGTCGAGCTCGCGGGCCAGGTCGTGCAGCGCGGCGGACAGCGCCACCGAATCCAATGCCACCTGGCGGGCGTCGGCCACCACCATCGGCAGCATCTGCTCGGCTTCGGCCAGCGCCTTGCGGTTGACCGACGGCGAGAGCTGCACGTGGATCCAGGATTCCTCGATGCCCTCGAAGTCCGGGTCGGCCGGGTCGTCGGACAGCGGCCGGACCTCGAGCAGTTCACCGGTCGCGCTGCGCCGCACCCGGAACACCGGGTTCAGCAGGGCGATATAACCGACGCCGAGCCGGTGCAGCAGAACCGTGACCGAATCCAGCAGCATGGTGGCCTGGTCGGTGACGATCTGCAGTGCGGGCCCGAAGCCGCCGGGGTCGTCGCTGGGATAGATCGCGATGACGGTCTCCCCGACCGACCGAACGCGGGCCAGCCGCTCGTGTGCGGCGATCAGCTCCGGCGGCACGACCCGGTCGGCGGCCGCGGTGACCAACGGGCCGGTGTCGGTGGCGTCGATGTCGGGAGCCCCGCCGTGCGGACCGCGATAGGTGGCGAGGTAGGCCTCGCCGAGCGACTCGGTAGTTTTGGGGTCAACCGTCATACCTGCGGCTCCTGATCAGCATGCGAACCGACGCTGGTCCGCAGCCGCCCACATTAGTCGCGTGTGAGCCTGCGGTGGGTCACCCTGTGCGGACGAGCCGCGTCGGCTCCCATTCGCTCGATCTTGTTCTCCTCGTAGGCCCCGAAGTTGCCCTCGAACCAGAACCACTTGGCCTCGTTGTCGTCGTCGCCCTCCCACGCCAGGATGTGCGTGCAGGTGCGGTCCAGGAACCAGCGGTCGTGGCTGATCACCACCGCGCAGCCCGGGAAGTTCTCCAGCGCGTTCTCCAGCGAGGACAGCGTCTCGACATCGAGGTCGTTGGTGGGCTCGTCGAGCAGGATCAGGTTGCCGCCCTCTTTGAGGGTGAGCGCCAGGTTGAGCCGGTTGCGCTCACCGCCGGAGAGCACACCTGCCGGCTTCTGCTGGTCGGGGCCCTTGAATCCGAACGCCGACACATACGCCCGCGACGGGATCTCGTTCTGGCCGACCTCGATGTAGTCGAGACCATCCGAAACGACCTGCCACACCGTCTTTTTCGGGTCGATGCCGGCACGGCTCTGGTCGACATAGCTGAGCTTGACGGTCTCGCCGACCCGGACGGTGCCGCTGTCGGGCTGCTCGAGTCCGACGATGGTCTTGAACAGGGTGGTCTTACCGACACCGTTGGGGCCGATCACGCCGACGATGCCGTTGCGGGGCAACGTGAACGACAGATCCTTGATCAGGGTGCGGCCCTCGAAGCCCTTGTCGAGGTGCTCGACCTCGACCACGACATTGCCCAGCCGCGGCGGCGCCGGGATCTGGATCTCCTCGAAGTCGAGCTTGCGGGTCTTCTCGGCCTCGGCGACCATCTCCTCGTAGCGCCCGAGGCGGGCCTTGTTCTTGGCCTGCCGCGCCTTGGCGCCGGAGCGCACCCAGGCGAGCTCTTCCTTGAGCCGCTTCTGCAGCTTCTGGTCCTTCTTGCCCTGCACCTCGAGGCGCTCGGCCTTCTTCTCCAGGTAGGTCGAGTAGTTGCCCTCGTACGGGTAGGCGCGGCCGCGGTCGAGCTCTAGGATCCACTCGGCGACATTGTCCAGGAAGTACCGGTCGTGGGTGACCGCCAGGATGGCGCCCTTGTAGGCGGCGAGGTGCTGCTCGAGCCACAGCACGCTCTCGGCGTCGAGGTGGTTGGTGGGCTCGTCGAGCAGCAGCAGATCCGGCTTGCTCAAAAGCAGCTTGCACAGCGCCACGCGGCGCTTCTCACCACCGGACAGGTGAGTGACCGGCTCGTCGGGCGGCGGGCAGCGCAGCGCGTCCATCGCCTGCTCGAGCTGGGAGTCGATGTCCCAGGCGTCCTCGGCGTCGAGTTCCTCCTGGAGCTTGCCCATCTCCTCCATGAGCTCGTCGGTGTAATCGGTGGCCATCAGCTCGGCGACCTCGTTGTACCGGTTGAGCTTGGCCTTGACCGCCACGCCCTCTTCGACGTTCTCCCGCACGGTCTTGGTCTCGTCGAGCTGCGGCTCCTGCATGAGGATGCCGACCGTCGCGCCGGGCGCCAGCATCGCGTCACCGTTGTTGGCCTGGTCCAGGCCGGCCATAATCTTCAGCACGCTGGACTTACCGGCACCGTTGGGGCCGACGACGCCGATCTTGGCTCCGGGCAGGAAGGCCAGGGTGACATCGTCGAGGATGACCTTGTCGCCGTGTGCCTTGCGGACCTTGCGCATCGTGTAGATGTATTCGGCCATTGCCGCGGTGTTGCCTTCCGTCTTTGTTCCTGAATCGCTCGCCGACCATCCTAGGCGCGTCGGGACCAGGCCATGCGGCCGCGCTGGCCAGGAACAGCGCGGCCGCCGCCTGCTCACGCCGAGAGCACCAGGTCCGTCGTCTCCTCGGCGCCGTGGGTGTCGACCGAGTCGTCGGCCCGCGGCTCGTCTGCAGCGGGTTCGGCGGGCTTGGCCTGGGGTTGCTCGAAGCGGATGATCGCCCGCGACAGGTCGGGGCCTACCGCGGTGGCCCGCATCTCCAGCGAGGACCGCCGCACGCCTTCTTTGTCGTCGTATTCGCTGGTGAAGACGTCGCCGACGACGATGACCGGGGCGCCCTTGTAGAGGCCGGCGCCGACGCCGGTGACGAGCTTGCCCCAACAGTTGACGGTGATGAACAGCGAGTTGCCGGGCTCCCAGGTGCCGTCGCCGGTGCGGCGCCGAGAGTTGCTGGCCACCCGGAAGCTGATGACTTCCTGATCGCCGACGACACGGCGGCGCAGTTCGGTGACGATGCGGCCGACGACCGTCAGATGAGTTTCGAACATGGCATGGGTCCTTTCCATTCACGTGGGTTGTGCGGTTCCAGTGAGCCGCCGGACCCCGACGGCCGCGGCCCCTGCTCGGGTGAACCGGCACCGGCCTGTGGATGAAGGCCGGACTGGGGATGGAACGCGTCGCGGGTGACTGGCTGAGGGCGAACCCCGGTTTTAGGCTTCGGCGTGTGGGGCGCCTAGAGGTTTGCGAAGAGGGGTTGCAGACGCTAGCTGCACACTGCGCAGCCACTTCAGCCCAGTTAGCCAACGAAGTACCCACCGTACTGGAGGGGCCGCCGGCCCAGGCGACATCGGCAGCAGTAAGCGCTGCGTACGCCGCTTTAATTGCAACGGCCGGGGTGTTGGCAAATCGTGTGCAAGAGACCCAAACGAGCGTGGCCGCGTCAGCAGCCCAATTCGCGACGACGGAAGCAGACTCCGCTCACCACATAGCCGCGCTGAACCAACAGGTGCAGGCATAGATGTCCGCCGTTAACGCGGCCGGCGCACCCACGTTGTCGGAGGTATTGAACTGGGATACTGAGCACCTGGAAAAGGCGGCTGGTGATTTTGCACGCACGGCTGAGCATTGGGAGGCCTCCTTCACCAGTGTGCGTCAGGGGACACTGTCACCCGGGGGCACCGTATGGGAGGGCGACGCCGCCGAGGCCGCACAGCAGCGTCTGCCGATTTGGTGCAGGTCGGCCGTCTCGCCGACACCTTGCATGAAGCCGCTGGGATCGCCCGCCGAGGTGCTGAACAGCTCGACGCTCTCAAACGCGATACCGTCAATGCGGTCCATGACGCGCGCGATGCTGGTTTCGTTGTGGGAGAAGACTTGTCGGTAGCCGAGACCCTGCCTGGCCGCGCCACCCGAAGCGCGGACGCCCGAGCACACGCGGCAACCATCACCGGGCGCGCCGTCGCGCTCAGTTCCGCTGACCGAGAGGTGGCCTCCAAAATCGCAGCGGTCACCGCAGACTTGACGACTCACCATTTTTCCGAGCGGCCACGCAACGGCGCTGTTCAGGCGGTGGACTTCAAAGAGGCGCCGCCACCATCTCCGCAGTATCCAATCAACGATGTAATGGCCGAGGCGACCGACCTGGACGGCAATCACGTCGTCATGCGTCGCGGCTACTACGATGCGCAAACACAACAAGGTTTCGGTTTCGATAAGGCCTACTGGCGACATGGCGTCATCAATCCGAATGTGTTCAAAGACCTCATCTCTCACAGTCGGCCAATCAGCAGTACGAATGGAACACTCGTCTATGACGTGCCGATCAACCGGACACATTGCACGTCGGGGCCTCTTGGTATACCCAGTTGCAATGACACCGGTGAGACCCTCACGATGAGGATCGTCACAAACGTCAACGGCAGTCCCACTGTGCCGGGCGGCGGGCAGAAGGGGCTGATCACGATGTATCCCATTGCAGGAGGAAGTGGCGTAGTGGAACTCGGACCTAACTGGACCTGGACGCCACCCTGGGTGAACAACAATGTGCCCATCAACTGAACCCGTGGCCAGTGCCGATCACTTGGCCGCAAAAGTGCTCCATGATCTGCTGCGGCACATCGCAATTCAGAATGCGAAGAACACAGATCAAAGTCGTCCCGGTCATTATGTCTTTCAGATCTCACACGCGTGGACACACGGGCCAATGATGTATTTGGTCTACAAAACACCGCCGTCCGACGCCAATTGGGGTTTGGTCCGCGACACTACGAAATCGCTGATTGATCCCGGCCCGTGGAACCGCAACGACGATCCGGCGTTGTATTACTACCTGCTCGATCTTGAAGAAGGATGGCCGGGCAACTCCTCGCTCCAGCCTGGCGACGATCCAGAGGCGATCCGGTGGTCAGGGTGGCCTCTGGTAAACCTCCCTGAACGCCTTCGCGACCTTCCGGAGTCTTACAGGTATAAACCCTTGGCCTTGCCAGACACAGAAGTTCGACCGATGCCTTCGTCAGCTGACGAGCCTCGAAGGTATGGAAACCCGCTGTAGACGCTTCACCTGATGATTCCGCCGGCGTCGCAGCCAGACCCGCGCCGAACGTAACGGCTGTCAGCGGTTGTCTTCGCGGCGCGCCAGATGCGCCAGCATCGCGTTGTAGGCCGCCAGATCGGCGTCGTCGTCGCGCTCGGCGGCCCGGTCGAGCCGCTTGGCGGTTCGCCGGTCGCTGCGACTCCACTGGATCAGCAGCGCGATCATCACCACCACGAGCGGGACTTCACCTGCGGCCCAAGCGATTCCACCGCCGAGATGCTGATCGCCGAGCAGGTCGGTGTGCCAGCTCAGTTTCAGTGAGCGGTAGAAGCCCTCGGCGAGGACCTGCTGCATGCCCATCATCACCACGCCGAAGAAGGCGTGCAGCGGCAGCGACGCGAACACCATGCCGATCTTGGCCACCGGTGGCAACGGCCGCGGAGTCGGGTCGACCCCGATGACGACCCAGTAGAACAGGTAACCGCTGATCAAGAAGTGCAGATTCATCAGCACGTGCGCCCCGTGCGAGCTGGCCGCCGCGTCGAAGATGCCGCCGAAATACAAGCCGTAGAAGCCCGCGACGAAGACGATCGTGGCCACCACGGGATGGGTGAAGAACCGCGACCACTTGCTGTGCAACGCGTCGAGCAGCCATTCGCGCGGGCCCGGCGGATTGCCCTTGCCCGCGGCAGGCAGCGCCCGCAGCGCCAGGGTGACCGGCGCGCCGAGCACCAGCAGGACCGGTATCAGCATCGACAACAGCATGTGCGCGGTCATGTGCATGCTGAACATCGCCGGCATGTACCGGCCCAGGCCCGACGACGTGGTGAACAGCAGCACCGCGCAGCCCAGTAGCCAAGCGAAGGTTCGCCCCGGCGGCCAGGCGTCGCCGCGGCGGCGCAGCCGGATCACGCCGGCCAGGTAGACGGCCGCGAACACGATCGCCGCCGTCCCGAAAACCAGGTCGAAACGCCAGTCCAGCAGGATCCGCGCGACGGTCGGCGGCCCGGCGAAGTCATAACCGATCGCCACCTCGGCGGGCGACGGGTTGGCCACCAGCGGGGGCGGTGGCGGGGTCCGGCCCAGCCCCACCGCGATGCCGAAGGTCAACCCGAAGATCAGGGCCTCGACCGTCGCCAACCGGATCAGCACACCCCGGGCCGTCGGGTCGGCCTGCAGCGCGGCCACCGGGCCCCGGCGTTGCCGCCACCCGATGACGCCGAGCACGCACAGCGCGACGATCTTGGCCACCACCAGCCACCCGTAGTCGGTGGTGAACAGGTCGCCGAGGCGCATCCGGATGAACGCGTTGATCACCCCGGACAACCCCATCGCCACAAAGCACCAGAACGCCACCGCCGAGAATCGCCGCGCCGCCACGTCGGCGTGCTCGCCGCCGCGCAGCGCATGCGCGAGCAGCGCCAGCAGCCCGCCCGCCCACAGCGCACCGGCCAGCAGGTGGATCATCAGGCTGTTGGTGCCGACGTCATGCGCACCGCCCGCCGACGAGTGGCCGGTCAACCCCAGCGGCACCAGCGTGAGCAGCGATCCGGCGAACAGAAACGGTGTCCACGACCAGCGCAGCACGGCCCGGCCTGCGACGGCGACCGCCAGCGCCAAAAACGCCGTCCACCGCCACGCATTGGCGGTGTCGACCAGCCCTGCCACCGACCACAGTTGCACCGGGTTGAGGTGCTCGTGCAGCGGCTGGCCGGAGACGTCGGACACCGTCAGCGGGACCAGCAGCGCCGCACACACCGCCCACACCCCGGCGGCGGTGATGCCGATGCGCAGCGCCCGGTAGCCGGCGGCGTCGAGCACGCCGTTGTCCTGCGGCGGCACGAAAAACGTCGCGAACAGAAAGCCGCCGACCGCCAGAACCGCGGCGATCTCTCCGGCCGCCTGCACGAACGGCAGGCCGAGCGTGGTGACCGGCCCGGGGTCGGGCAGGCCGGTGGCCGTCAGCGCATCCGCCAGCAACAAAGCACCGATGCCGGCGGCGGTGATACCGGCGAGCACGGCGACCATCGACAGCACCGGCCATACCGCGGTGCGGCGGGCGGCGGTGGCGGTCATGGTTTCAGCGTATGGTCACGTCGCGTTCTCGCGTAATTCCGTCTCCCGGGCCACGAACTGCTCGAGCGACAGTCTGCCGATCCGGCGCATGTCCCGCAGGATGCCGCGCAGCTCATTGCGGAACGCTTCCCGCCGCTGCTGCAGGTCCGCGGCGGGCAGCAGCAGGTTCTGGTCGGCGGCGACCTGGCGTGCGGTCGCGAACAGCAGCGCCGACACCGACTCGTTGCTGCGGATGCGGCCCTGCGCCACGTACTGGGCACCCACGCCCAGCGCCAGCTTGGTCAGGTCTTTTTCGTCGATCTCGGCGGGCGCATCGCACAGGACGTCGGCGACGATCTCGTAGGCCTCGAAGAACGGCCGCAGCATCGAGTGCGACATCAGCGGGCGCTTGGCGCGCAACAGGTTGTCGATCGCCTCACCGCCCGCCGCGACCTGTTCCTCCCAATCCGCTTGCCACGACATCTCTTCGGCGAGATTGTCGCGGAACGCCGCGGAGTCGGCGAAATAGAACTCGAACTTCAGCAGATCGCGCAGCCGCATCGCCTGCTCCCAGAAGACCGCCACCCGGTCGCCGTCGGGCGCCCGCCCGGCGTGGGTGAGCGCGAGTTCGACGATCGAGGTTTCCAGGAACGCGTGGATCAGCGTGTTGCGGTAGAAGGCGGCCTCGTGTTCGTGTTCGGGAGCGATCCGCCAGACCGGCTCGTGTCCGCCGTCCACCCGGGTCACCGGATGACCGTTGGACAGCGCGTCCAGGGCCGCGCGCACGCCCTCGGGTGTGCGCAGCCGCAGCGCACTGTTGGTGACCGGATTCTGTTTGCGCTCCAGGTAATCCAGCGAGTCCTGCAGCGTGTGGTGCACCTGGCCCAGCGTCAGCGCGCGGCCGCGGGTGGTGAGCAGCAGCGCCGACACCAGCCCGGTGGCGTTGATCGGGGTCACCCGCAGGATCCGCCAGGCCACCTCGAACGCCATCTTCTGCATGGCCAGCCGCTTGGCGTCGGGGTCGGTGGCGACCGCGCCGCCCGGCTCGCCGAGGTACTGGCGCATCGACACCGCTTCGGGGAAGCGGACGTAGATCTTGCCGTAGTTACGCTCGCCCTGCGCCTTGATGAAGTTGTAGAGCCACTCGGCGCTCTCCGGCGTCTTCTCCCCACCACGGGCGTAGGCGGCGTACTCGGTGGTCTCGTGCAGCTGGTCGAAGCTGATCGATACCGGTTGCAGCAGGATGTCCTCGCTGCGGCCGTCCAGATAGGCGTCGGCGACGTAGGCGAGCAGACCGAGCTTGGGCGGCAACATCTTTCCGGTCCGCGACCGAGTGCCCTCAATCGACCAGCTGAGGTTGAATCGCTTCTCCACGATGTAGCCGACGAACTGGCGCAGCACGTACTTGTACAGCGGATCGTCGAGCTTGCGCCGCAGGAAGATCACACCGGAGCGGCGCATCAGCGGGCCCATGAACCCGAACGAGAGGTTGATGCCGGCGAACGTGTGTGCCGGTGGGAGCTTGTTCTCCTGCATCGCCACCGGGACGATCACGCCGTCCAGGTAGGACCGGTGCGACCACAGCAGGACCGCCGGGTGGTCTTCCAGGCCGCGCCGCATCGACTCGATTTCCATGCTGTCGTAGTCGATTCGCGGGTCGAAGCCCCGACTGAAGATGGCCCGGCCGAGGTTCGGGATCAGGTCCACCGAGAACCTGCTCCAGCCCGTCGCGAGTTCGTTGAGCATCTCCTCGGCCTTGGCGGGATTGGCGTCCGGGATCTTCTCCAGACCCTCCATGAACCGGGTCGAGGCCATCAGCTCGTCGGTGATCAGTTGCGGCGACTTGTATTCCGGCCCCAGCAGCCGCAGTTCCATCCGCTCGATCGCCAGCCGCGCGCGGCGCAGCACGAACCGGGCGAAATCCCGCGGACTCTCACCGACGGTGTTCTCGTTCCACTGCTGACGCAACTCGGAGACCTTCGCCGGCTCGCCGGCGACGATGCGGGCCCGCGACGGGTCGCGGCGAAGTATCCTGCGCTGCAAGGCTTCCGGGGGACGGTAGGTGTCCCGACCGGAGATCAGGCCGACGATCTTGACCCGGGTCGGCAGCCCACCGGGCACCCAGAACACCCGGACCGGGACCACCAGGCGGTCGTCGCCGACGCTGAGTTCCTCGACGAGTTGGGCCACCACACCGGGCGGCGGGTCGCCCGCGGGCAGGCGCAGCACCTCGACCTTGGTGTCCGGGTGCGCCCGACGCTGGGCGTGCAGCCAGTCGTTGAGCAGTTCGAATTCGGCCTTCGACGACACCGACGCCAGGACCAGCGCGTCGTCGGTGGTGCTGAAGTCGGCCAGGTGGTCGGCGTGGGTCATTGGCGGCCCTTAGCGCTCGGCGTCTGTGACGTGGCGGGTGCGGCCTTCTTGGCCGGAGCCTTCTTGGCAGCCGCCTTCTTGGCCGGAGCCTTCTTGGCGGCCGCCTTCTTGGCCGTCTTCTTCGCCGGCGCCTTCTTGTAGATGTCCGGCACCGGAAGCTCGTCGGTCGGCCAGTTCTTCAGTGTGTCGAGATAGAGCTGACGGACCCCCTCGATCCGTTCGGAAAGGTCGTCGAGCGTCCAATCCTCGACCGAAAGTGGCGGATAGACAACGATATCCACCTCCCCCGGGTTCATCGTCGAGGAATCGCGGGAGGCGATCACCTCGGCGTTGCGGATCACGATCGGCACCAGCGGCACACCGGCGGCCATCGCCAGCCGGAAGGGCCCCTTCTTGAACGGGCCGACGGTCCGGGTGTCCAGCCGGGTGCCCTCCGGGGCGATCATGATCGACAGGCCCTTGGCAACCAGGTTCTCGACCTCGTGCATGGTTTCCAGCGCGGCCTTGGGATCGTCGCGGTCGATGAAGACCGTGTCGACCAACTTACCCAGTGTGCC
This sequence comes from Actinomycetes bacterium, assembly GCA_023416315.1. Classification (GTDB taxonomy): domain Bacteria; phylum Actinomycetota; class Actinomycetes; order Mycobacteriales; family Mycobacteriaceae; genus Mycobacterium. The sequence continues at coordinate 7,586 of JAEZIA010000238.1, read as the reverse complement.
GACCACGGGGTCGTCCTTGAGTTCCTTCTTGCCGACACCGGTCCAGTTGTCGCGCAGCAGCGACGCCGTGATGACGGGATCGGCGTTGTTGCGGTGGTTGAAGATGAACACCGCTGGGCGCTGCTTGCGCAGGTTCTCCTCGCCAAGGACGTTGAGCCGCACACCGTTTACCGCCAACAGCAGGTTGGGGAACGCGGTGGTGAAGAAGTTCAGGCCGCGCCGCCTGCTGCGGGTCAGCGCCCCCCACCAGACCGCCCCGGTCGCGGCGGGCACCAGCGCTCCGACCCCCAACAGCGTGCGCACCTGACCCATCAGGCCACCGCTGCCGCGGCTGGAGAACCGCAGGATCGGCCAGCCGCGGCGACGGGCGACTGCGGCCATCTTGCCCTCGGGGTTGGTCGGGCGCGGGTTGCCAACCAGGTACATCAGCGCCACGTCCTCGTCGCCGTCGGCGTAGAAGTACGACTGCTTGAGGTCAATGTCGTTCTCGGCGGCGAACTTCTGCACGGCGTTGGCCTTGCCCGGTCCCCACAGGATGGGCCGGATCACCTCGCCGGTCAGCACATCGTTCTCGTCGACCTCGAATCGGTTGGTCAGCGTGTTCTCGATGCCAAGGAACTTCGCGACCGGCTCGACCTGAAGCGTCAGCGCCGAGGAGCTGAGCACCACGGTGTGCCCGCGCTCCATGTGGGCGTGCACCAACTCCCGCATCTCCGGATAGATGCGTTTTTCGATCTGCTGCACGAACATCCGGTCGCCGATCTCGTGCAGGTCGCTCAACGCCCGACCGCGCAGCGCCTGCGAGGCCTTGGTGATCAGCTCCTCGAATTCGAGTCGGCCGAGCTGATGGTTCAGGCCGGCGGCGATCATCGAGATCAGTTCCCCGATGCCCATGTCGCGGCTGCGGAAACGCTCGCGGGTGAGGATGACGGCGGTGAAGCCGGCCACCAGGGTGCCGTCCAAGTCGAAGAACGCGCCGATCTGAGGTCCCTCCGGACTGGCCATCACCTCGGCCACCGAACCGGGCAGGCGCATCTCCCTCTCGCTCATCAGTAAGCCACCGATCCGTTCGGGCTAGGTTGGGCGGACTCATCTTTCGGGTCGGGGAACGACGCGGGCACCACCCGTGGCGGCGGATCACCCGCCAGGGCCAGCACCTCGTCGAATCCTTCCCGCAGGCATCGGGCGAACAGGTCCTCGTCGGTGATCGAGGCACGGTCGTAGCGGGCGGTGACCGTCGCGAAGCCGCCACGAGACACCAGCACGACCATCATCGCCACCCCGGGCAGCGGTCCAATGCCGTACTGCCGCAGCACTTTCGCACCGGCGATGTAGGTATCGCCGGCATAGACCGGCACGTTGCTGGCCTGGACGTCGGAGGCGATCACCGCACCGCTCATCGCCTCCAGCACGGCGTCGGGCAGCAGGCCGACCACCGGGGCGATGGCACCCATCAAGTCGATGGCCGCCTCCTCGCGCCGGGAGGTCATCTGCTTGCGAATCTTCTGGATGCGCAGCGCCGGGTCGACGACGGCGATCGGTGCGGCCAGGTTGATCCCGGCGAACCGGTTGCCGCCGGCCGGGTCGGCCTCGGCCCGCAGGCTCACCGGCACCGCCATCGGCAGGCTGTTGATCGGCACGCCGAGCGCGTCGTGGTAGCGCCGCAGCGCCCCGCACAGGCCTGCCAGGTAGGCGTCGTTGATCGAGCCGCCTGCGGCGTGCGCGGCGGCGCGTAGCTCGGACAACCGCATCTCGATCGCCTCACTGCGCGAGGACAGGCTGCGGCGGCGCAGCAGCGGCGACGGTTCGGCGGCGCGGGCCACCACCCGGCGCCCGGATCGGGCGTAGTCGACGGCGTCCCACACCGCCGTGCCGGGATTACGCACCACCCGCCCGACCACGCCGAGCCCGCCGGAGACGGCGCCGAGCAGGCCGCCGACGATGGCACCGGGCAGATGGTTGATGCCCTCGCGCATCAGGTCGTTGGGCGTGAGGTCCTGCGGCACCGGCAGCGGCGGCGCGGGCCGCGGCGCCGGCTCGCGTTGCAGGTCGTAGATCTCGGCGAACATCGCGGTGGCGCCGACTCCGTCGGTGACCGCGTGGCTCAGATGCAGCAGCGTGGCGGCCTTACCGCCTTCGAGTCCTTCGACGAGCGTGGCCGTCCACAGCGGCCGGGAGATGTCCAGCGGCGACTGCAGGCTCACCTCGGCGAGGTCGAGCACCTCGCGCAGCGTTCCCGGCTCGGGCACCCGCACCCGGCGCACGTGGAAGTCGAGGTTGAAGTCGGGGTCGACCACCCAGCGCGGCGCGGCGGTCGGAAGCGTCGGCACGACGACCCGCTGACGCAACCGCAGCACCTTGCGCGAGGCGTTCTCGAAGGCCGTCCGGAACCGGTTCCAGTCCGGGGTGGTGTCGAGGATCTCGAGTGCCATGATCCCCGAGCGGGTCCGCGGATTGGCTTCCCCGCGGTGCAGCAACATGTCGAGGGGACCAAGCTCATCCGGCAGACCATTCACATCGACTGGTCCGCTCATGGATCCCTCCTCATCGACGTCGGCATCGGCGTTCGCGGGTGGCGAACGACGACAACCACGCTAGTCGGCGCGCGGGGGTGGCGGGTCTCGATTGTGAGTCGGTTACGACCTCACGCCAGGCACAGCGGCGGCAGCAACAGTAGGACCGGCCAGAGCAGCGCGGCCAACCCGTAGGCACCCACCTCCGCGCCCGCCGGTAGCACCCGGTTGAGTTGGGCTTCGAGCTGGGCAACCGCCTCGACATGGAAGAAGCCCCACACCAGTCCGATCACCAGGTAGGGAATCGCGAGCCACATCGCGATCTCGATCACCGCTTCGACGGTCACTTCGTAGTTGAGCACCCGGCGCAACCTGGTCATCAGCTCTTCCACAGGCCCTCCCCGAATCTGAAAACATAGTTTCTCACAAATGCTTTTCGGCGGTGGCCGTACTCACTAGCATTGGAATCACTCGGGGCGGGAGGAACCACATGCTGACGAAAATCCGGTCGGTGCTGAACTACAAATTGACCATCGCCGAACTGATCGGCATCGGTCTGTTGCTCGGAATCCCCTATCTCGCTGTGGGTCTGGTGTGGTCGTCCACCCACACCGAACACCTGCAGTCGATGCGCGGCGCCGATCTCGTGGTGTCGTTTCTGGGCTCCATCGTGTCGTGGCCGGTGCTGTTGTTCGCCAACGTTTGCATGACGTGACGGTTCGTCGGATCGTGGCGGCCGTCATCGCGGTGGTGCTGCTGACGTTCGGCCTGCTCGCCCTGCGGTGGCCGGTGTATCTGTCCGATTTCGACGCGTGGGGCGTACAGGTCAAGTGCGGCAGCGGGTTTAGCGCCGATCTTGTCCAGGCCAACTTCGCCGGCCAGGCCGACCGCTGCCAGCGGGCCTTGGCCGTGCGGCGGGCATGGGCGATCCCGGTGGCCGCGCTGGGCTGGTTGATCATCGTCGTGCTGGTGGTCCCGCTGCTGCGACCCAAGGACGCCGACGTGGCGAGCTGACGACGGCGCTAGCTACCCAGCACCAGATTCGCCATCACAAACTGCAGATACGGTTCGTGGAGATCCTGATCGTCCAGATGACTTGCCATCAGAACACCCTCGGTGCTGGCGACGAGCAACCGGGCCAGTGTCTCGGCGGGCATCCGGAGCTGGCCGCCCAGGCGATCGACATGGTTCGTGATGTAGTTGGCGATCCACTGGATCATCCGTTCGCGCTGCGGCGCCAGCCGCTGACGCGCCTCCGGATTGCGAAGTAGGTACAGCGAGAACTCGTAGTTCAGTGCGGCATCGGCGCGACTGGCAGTCGTGACGCTGTGCCACCGCTTCACCAGTTCGTCGACCAGGTCGTCATTGAGGGCTTCGAATGAGCCTATGACGTCGTCGAAGTTCGCCGCCAGGCGCTGCAGCCGTCGCTCGACGACAGCGAGGAACAAGTCGTCCTTGGCTCCGAAGTGCGACGTGATGGCCCCACGCGTGTAGCCGGCCACCGCGGCGATGTCGTCGAGAGCCGCACCGGCGAAGCCATGATCGGCGAAAGCGGTCTCCGCAGAGTCGAGCAGCAGGTTGCGGGTGTGTTCCAGTCGGCGCTCACGCGTCCATCTCTCCACCATGCGTTGATGCTCCCAGATCCGCGATTGCGCTTGTACGCGCCGAACAGACCGATATATTCGGACACGTATAAATTATCCACATCCGTATATAACGCGCTGAGCTGCAGACAGTCGCGCCGACGCCGATGAAACGGGAGGTCTTCAGTTGCCGAAGTCGCGCGAGGAGCACGCCGAGCAGTGGGATCTACGCCATGAGGATTTCAACGACCACGACTTCCTCTATGACGTGTACGACGTCATGCGCGCCAAGTCGTCCTTCGCCTATACCGATACACCGTTTCTGACCCCCGACGCCGGCGGGTCGTGGGTAGCGGTCAGCTACCGCGCGTGCACCTCGATCCTGCGGGACTGGGAGCACTTCTCGAGCAACCCCACCCCAGCGGGCGCCGAACAACTTCCCGGCGACATCGTGATCACCCTCGATCCCCCGCGTCAGCAGAAGTTCCGCAAGGTGCTCAATCCGTACTTCTCCCCGGGTCGGATGCAACAGCTGCAACCGGAAATCCGTTCTGAGACAGACCGATTGATCGATGAGTTCATCGAATCCGGCACCGGCGACCTCGCCGAGGTGGCCTGGCGACAGCCGGGAATCGTCTTCTTCAAATATGTGCTCGGGATGCCCGTCACCGATGTCCCACTCTGCATCGAACTGACCGACACCGCCCTCAACGGGCCCACCGAGGAGGGGCGGGCCGTGGCATGGGGCGGGCTGTATCAGCACCTCACCGAGGCGGTGATTGCGCACTCCGAGGGTCCGCCGTCCGATGACATGATCGACGTGCTGCTCGGCGCCGAGATCGACGGTGAGAAGTTGGCGTTCCAGGACGTGGTCGGCAACGCCATGCTGCTGGTGCAGGCCGGACTGGAAACAACGGCCAACGCGATGTCCTTCGCCTTCCACTACCTCGCCACGCATCCAGACGAACGCGACAGGCTGATCCGTGAGCCCGACATCATGCCGTACGCGATCGAGGAGTTCATTCGCTTCGCAGGGTCGATTCATGGCATTCCGCGGACCGTCACGCGCGAGGTCGAAGTCGACGGTCAGGCCTTCCGACCTGGCGAATCGGTCCAGGTCAATTACGCATCGGCGAACCGGGATGCCGCCGAATTTCCGCAGCCGGAGCGCTGCATCCTCGACCGACGGCAAAACCGCCATCTGGGCTTCGGCGCCGGCGTGCACCGCTGCCTCGGCTCCAATCTCGCGCGCCTCGAATTCCGGCTGGGCGTGGAGCAGGTGCTGGCCCGAATGCCCGACTTCACGCTGGCGACCGACACCGAAGCGAAATTCCACGGGAACTCCGTCACCCGCGGATATCGCTCGGTTCCAGTGACTTTCACGCCGGGAAAGCGAGTGGGCTGAGGTCGCGCTCCGGCAACGCCACCGCCGGCTCAGTGTTACCTTATTTTTATCTTATTTTTCTTAGAGTTGGTGTACGGTGGGGAGAGCCGCAGCAACGGAAGGAACCCGCCATGCAGCCACCCGCCCGAGTCGTGTTGATCACCGGCGCATCGAGGGGCATCGGAGCCGAAGTCGCACGACGGCTCGCCTCGCCGGACACCCACGTCATCGTGAACTACCGCGAGAACATCAACCGGGCGCAGAGCGTCGTCGCCGCGATCCGAGGCGCCGGCGGGCGGGCGACGGCTCTGGCTGCGGACATCTCCGACGATGTCGAGGTCGCGGCGCTGATGCAGTCCATCACCGCCCACTTCGGCAGGTTGGATGCGGTGATCCTCAATGCGTCGAGTGGCGTGGAGCTCGGCGTGGACCGGGGTTACGCCATGCGGCTCAACCGCGATGCCCAGCGTCGCCTCGCCCAGCTGGCGATGCCGTTGATGCCGGCCGGTTCACGGCTGGTGTTCGTGACCAGCCACCAGGCTCACTTCTATCCGCACAAGGCCGTGCCGAAGGGGTACGCGGGAGTCGCCGCCACCAAGCGGGCGGGCGAAACCGCGCTCTACACAATGCGTTCCGCATTGGACCACGCGGGAATTCACCTCACGGTGGTGTCCGCCGACATGATCGACGGGGCCGAAGCCGCGCCGCCGACGGTCGAGGAGTTCTCCGCTGCGATCGTCAACGCCGCGGTCACCCCGAGCCCGTCGACGATCGTCTACGTCGGGGGCGACCACCACTTGATGACGGTGGCCTGACCTCAGCTGGCCGAGCCGACGGCGACCTGCGCGCCTCCCGTGCGGGCGGCGATGTGGCGCCCGTAGACGATGCCCATGAAGGATGCGACGGCGTCGGCTGCGAGCTGGCAGCGCAGCGTCGCGATCGTGTCGAAAGCGTGGTGCGCCTTGGGCAACTCGGCGTAGGACACTGAATCCGAACCCGAGTTGCGCAGTGCGGCAACGAATTCGCGCGCCTGCGCGCTCGGGACGACGGCGTCGTTCTCACCGTGCAGCACGAAGAACGGGGGCGCGTCCCGGCCGATGCGGTGCATGGGTGAGGCGTCTCGATACAGCTCGGAGTGATCGCTGAGCCGGCGCTGCATCACCACGTGCTCGAGCAGCGGCATCATCAGCGGATGCATGTTCACGGTGCTGGTGAGGTCGTAGACGCCGTAGTACGGCGCGGCGGCCTGCACGCTGGTGTCGGCGTCCTCGAAGCCGGGCTGCAGGGACCTGTCTCCCGCACTGAGCGCGGCGAGTGAGCACAGGTGCCCACCGGCCGAGCCGCCGGTGATCGCGACGAAGTCCGGGTCGCCGCCGTAGTCGGCGATATTCGCCTTGACCCAGGCGATGGCGCGCTTGACGTCGATGATGTGCGACGGGAACGCGTTGCGCGGGCTGCGGCTGTAGTTGATCGTGACGCAGATCCAGCCGAGCTCGGCCATTCGTGCCATCAGCGGGTAGGCCTGGCCGCGCTTGTCGTTGACCGACCATCCCCCGCCGGGCACCTGGATGAGGACTGGAGCGCGGTAGCCCTCGGGCAGATCGCGGCGCCGCCAAATATCGAGCAGGTTGTAGCGGCCCCGCGGTCCGTACGAAATGTTTTGCGTGGTTGCCGCATACCGGCGGCGATGCCGCATGGCCTCGACGACGGCGGTGGCGTTGGGTCGCCGCGCCGAGTACGGCTGCAGCGGGTGGTGCACGGCGGCGGTGTAGTCACCGCCGAAGGTCTCCGCGAGCGCGGAGTCGAGGACCTTGTCGGCCTTCTGGACCGCCAGCGCGCTGGCGACCTTCTCGATCGGCGACGGCACCACGGACAGGGCGTGGCCGGTGAGCACGTGCGGGGCGAACTCGGCGGACAGCCACCCCATGAGCCAGCCGGCAGCGGCCGGCGAACCACGTAGCAGTAACGAACCGGTGTGATAGGCCCGCGCACAGCGTGCGGTGACCTGCTCGATCGGAGAGCTCATGAGCTGCCAGACCCCCTTGTCCTTAGCTCGCCTAACGCGTTTGCCGGACGCAGGAGCGGCGGCGGTGCGTGTGTCAGTCG
>JAEZIA010000234.1 GCA_023416315.1 Actinomycetes bacterium | reverse complement strand
AAAGGGTTCACCCCCAGACGCATTCGCGAGTTGGAGCCGCGCGTAACGGAGATCGCCACCAAGCACCTCGACGCCATGCTCGAGAAGGCCGCAGGTGGTGACACCGTCGACTACGTCGACGAGTTCGCGGGCAAGCTGCCGATGGACGTGATCTCCGAGCTCATGGGCGTGCCCGAAGCGGACCGGGTGCAGGTACGGGCCTGGGCCGACGGGGTGATGCACCGCGAGGAAGGCGTCACCGATGTGCCGCCGGAGGCCGTCGAAGCCTCGCTCAACCTGATCGTCTACTACCAGGCGATGGTGGAAGAGCGGCGCAAACAGCCGACCGACGACCTGACGTCAGCCCTTCTGGACGCCGAGATCGACGGCGACCGGCTGACCGATGACGAGGTCCTGGGCTTCATGTTTCTGATGGTCATCGCCGGGAACGAGACCACCACCAAACTCCTTGCCAACGCCGCGTTTTGGGGGCACAAGAACCCCGACCAGCTCACCGAGGTGTACGACGACCTGTCTCGGGTGCCGCTGTGGGTGGAGGAAACGCTGCGCTACGACACCTCCAGCCAGATCTTGGCCCGCACCGTCGCCGGAGAACTGACCCTTTACGACACCGTCATTCCCGACGGTGACGTCGTCCTGTTGCTGCCCGGCTCGGCGCACCGCGATGAGCGCGCGTTCGACCGGCCCGACGACTACCTCATCGGCCGTGACATCGGCGCCAAGCTCCAAAGCTTCGGCAGCGGCGCCCACTTCTGCCTCGGTGCCCACTTGGCCCGCATGGAGGCACGAGTTGCTCTGGAAGAGTTGTTCAAACGTATCCGCGGTTACGAAGTCGACGAGGCCAACTCGGTTCGCGTGCACTCCAGCAATGTCCGCGGTTTCGCCCATCTGCCCATCACCGTGCAGTCCCGCTAGAAGGAGCTGTTGAATTGCCCCGTTTTGCTCCCCTTCCCGACCGTAGGCCCGCGATCGTCGCCGGTGCCTCGTCCGGTATCGGAGAGGCCACCGCCGTCGAACTCGCCGCGCGCGGATTCCCGGTCGCCCTCGGCGCGCGCCGCGTCGAGAAGCTCGCCGATATCGTCGGCAAGATCAACGCCGACGGCGGCGAGGCGGTCGGGTTCCACCTCGATGTCACCGACCCGAACTCGGTGAAATCGTTTGTCGCGCAGTCGACGGAGGCGCTCGGCGAGATCGAGGTGCTGGTGGCCGGCGCCGGTGACACCTACTTCGGCAAGCTCGACGAGATCACCAGTGACGAGTTCGACTCTCAGCTGCAGATCCACTTGGTCGGCGCCTTCCGGCTGGCCAGTTCCGTGCTGCCCGGGATGATCGAACGCCAGCGTGGTGACCTGATCTTCGTCGGCTCCGATGTCTCGCTGCGCCAGCGTCCGCACATGGGCGCCTACGGTGCGGCCAAGGCCGCGTTGGTCGCCATGGTGACGAACTTCCAGATGGAGCTCGAGGGCACCGGTGTGCGCGCCTCGATCGTCCACCCCGGCCCCACCAAGACCTCGATGGGCTGGAGCCTGCCCGCCGAGAAGATCGGTCCGGCACTTGAGGATTGGGCCAAGTGGGGACAGGCCCGCCATGACTACTTCCTGCGCGCGGCGGACCTCGCCCGCGCCATCACGTTCGTCGCGGAAACGCCCCGCGGCGGGTTCATCGCAAACATGGAGTTGCAGCCCGAAGCTCCGCTGGCGGACAACAAAGATCGTCAGAAGCTCGCCCTCGGTGAGGAAGGAATGCCAGGACAATGACTGTCACGAAGGAAGTGCAACGCGTTTCCGGCGGCGAGGAGGAGCACGGCCACCTCGAGGAGTTTCGCACCGATCCGATCGGTTTGATGAAGCGCGTCCGCGAGGAGTGCGGTGACGTCGGCTGGTTCCAGCTGGTCGACAAGCAGGTCGTGATGCTGTCCGGCGCCGAGGCCAACGAGTTCTTCTTCCGCTCCAGCGACAGTGAACTGAACCAGGCCGAGGCCTACCCGTTCATGACGCCGATCTTCGGTGAGGGTGTGGTGTTCGACGCCGACCCGGAGCGCCGTGCCGAAATGTTGCACAACACCGCACTGCGTGGCGAGCAGATGAAGGGCCATGCCGCCACGATCGAGAACGAGGTCAAAAAGATCGTCGCCGACTGGGGCGACGAAGGCGAGATCGAGCTGCTGGACTTCTTCTCCGAGCTGACGATCTACACCTCGACTGCGTGCTTGATCGGGCTGAAATTCCGTGAACAGCTCGACCGCCGGTTCGCCGAGTACTACCACGATCTTGAGCGCGGCACCGATCCGCTCTGCTACGTCGACCCCTACCTCGATATCGAGAGTTTCCGCATCCGCGACGAGTCTCGTGTGAAACTCGTTGCGCTGGTGCAGGAAATTATGGACGGTCGCATCGCCAATCCGCCCAAGGGCAAGGAGGATCGCGACTTGCTCGACGTCCTGGTCTCGATCAAGGACGACGACGGCAATCCGCGCTTTTCCGCCAACGAGGTCACCGGCATGTTCATCTCACTGATGTTCGCCGGGCACCACACCAGCTCGGGAACGTCGGCGTG
>JAEZIA010000157.1 GCA_023416315.1 Actinomycetes bacterium | reverse complement strand
TCACGATCCTGTTGATCCACACCTACTTCGGCTACTTCGCCACCGGCGGACCCTCCGGAGTCGGCGTCGCGGTCGGCAACGCCGTACGCACCTCCCTGATCGTCGTCGTCTCGGTCACCCTGCTGATATCCCTGGCCATCTACGGCTCCAACGGCAACTTCAACCTGTCCGGATAGGAAGAAGACGTGACGCGAAATCTCGGTCCGGGGCCGGCCGACCGATCCGAAACCGAAACCGCCGCCGCACCGGTCGCGGCGCGGATCGGATACAGCTTCGGTGCGCGCGGTTGGGGACGACCGATCGCGGGCCTGGCGACAGTGGTCATCGTAATGGCGATCGTGGCTGTCGCTGTCGGCCTGTTCCGCGGCGACTTCACCAAAACCGTTCCGGTGACCGTGATCTCCGACCGCGCCGGCCTGGTGATGAACCCCGACGCGCGGGTCAAGATGCGTGGCGTCCAGGTCGGCAAGGTCGAGTCGATCCAGCCGCGTGCCGACGGGACCGCAGAACTGCGCCTGGCGATGGATCCCGCGCAGTTGCGCAAGATTCCGTCCAACGTCGTCGCCGACATCTCGTCGACCACGGTCTTCGGCGCCAAGTACGTCAACTTCGAACCACCTGCGGACCCGTCGCCGAAACCCATGTATGCCGGTCAGGTTCTGCAGGGCCAGCACGTGACGATCGAAATCAACACCGTCTTCCAGCAACTGACACAGGTGCTGAACAAGATCGACCCGACCCAGCTCAATGCCACCCTCGGCGCGCTGTCTGAGGCCTTCGCCGGCCGCGGTAAGCAGTTCGGCCAGACCATCAAGGACTTCGACGAACTGCTGGCCAAGATGGAGCCCAGTCTGCCGAACCTGGCCAAGGACATTGAACTGAGCGCCCCGGTGGCCGCCGCCTATGCCGATGCGGCACCGGACTTGGTCACGACCGTGCAGAGCACGAACAAGATCAGCCAGAGCATCGTCGACGACCAGCAGAACCTCGATAGCTTCCTGGTCAACATGATCGGGCTGGCCGACGAAGGCAATGAGGTGCTCGGCACCAACCAACCCGCGCTGAGCAAGGTGCTCAACCTGCTGGTGCCGACCACGGACCTGTTCAACGAGTACGCGCCGGTCATCAACTGCACGCTCGAGGGGATGAACTACGTCCGTTTGCAGCCCCCACCGATGGAGCCCGGCGTGTTGGTCAATGTCGCGTTCACCATGGGTATCGAGCGCTACCGCTATCCCTCGAACCTGCCCAAGGTGGGAGCCAAGGGTGGGCCGCAGTGCATGGGCCTGCCGTACATCGGCTTCGCCAACAAATCGAAGTATCTGGTGACCGACACCGGCGTCAACCCGTGGCAGTACGGCAACCAGGGCATCCTGTTGAACTCCGACGGGCTCAAGCAGCTGCTGTTCGGCCCGCTGGACGGACCGCCGCGCAACACCGCACAGATCGGACAGCCGGGATGATGCGCACCACAAGCACACTCGTCAAGTTCGGGGTGTTCGCCGTCGTGATGACGGTTTTGACCGCGTTTCTGTTCCTGACGTTCAGCAACTACCGCAGCGGGAAGACCGCCGGATACTCGGCGGTGTTCGCCGACGCCTCCCGGCTGAAGGACGGCGACACGGTACGGGTCGCCGGCGTTCGGGTGGGAACGGTCAAAGGTGTTGACCTGCAACCGGACAAGAGCGTTTTGGTCACGTTCGACGCCGACCGCGACATCGTGTTGACCACCGGAACCCAGGCGGCAGTGCGGTACCTGAACCTCACCGGCGACCGGTATTTGGAACTCGTCGACGGGCCGGGTTCCACGCGGGTGCTGCCTGCGGGGGCGCAGATCCCCGCCGACCGCACCCAAAGCGCGTTGGATCTCGACCTGTTGCTCGGCGGTCTGCGCCCGGTGATCCAGGGGCTCAACCCCCAGGACGTGAACGCGCTGACCGCCTCGCTGATCAATATCCTGCAGGGCCAGGGCGATACCCTCGACTCGCTGCTCGGGAAGACCACGTCGTTTTCGAATGCGTTGGCCGAGAACAGCCAAACCGTCGAGCAGTTGATCGACAACTTGAAGGTCGTCGTCGACACGCTGGCCACCGACGGCGACAAGTTCTCCGGCGCGATCGACAAGCTGGAAAACCTGATCTCCGGCCTGGCGCAGGACCGTGATCCGATCGGGACCGCAATCACCCAGTTGGACAACGGAACCGCTTCGCTCGCCAGCTTGCTCTCCGAGGCCCGGGCACCGCTCAAGGGTGATATCGAGCAATTGAACCGGTTGGCGCCACTACTCGATGAGAACAAGATCGTGTTCGACCGGGGTCTGCAGCGCGGTCCGGACAACTACCGCAAGATGGCCCGGCTGGGTGCCTACGGCAGCTGGATCATGTATTACGTCTGCGGGCTGTCCATCCGTGTCACCGACCTTCAGGGACGCACCGGGGTGTTCCCGATGATCAAACAAGAATCCGGTAGGTGTTCGGAGCCCTAATGCTGAAATACCGCGCTTCAAACCTGTGGCGGGCCGGTTTCCTCGGCGCCGTTCTGATCCTGTTGGTGATCGCCGTCGGGCTTCAACCCGAGCGTCTCGTGCAGCTGGCCACCGCCGTGCGCCACCAGGCGCTGTTCACCGAGGCGGGCGGTATCACCGTCGGCAACGATGTGACGTTGTCCGGCATCAAAATCGGTTCCATCACCGATGTTTCGCTGGACAACGGCGATGCGCTGGTCACCTTTACCACCGCGGGCAAGTACCCGCTCGGCTCGCAGACCACCGCGCACATCCGCACCGGTTCGCTGCTGGGCGAGCGGGTGCTCACCCTCGAATCGGCAGGCAGCGGAAGCCTGCGTTCGGGCGACGTGATCCCGACGAGCCGCACGTCCTCGCCGTACTCGCTGACCGACGCCGTCAGCGATCTGACGAGTAACACCGCGGGTACCGACACCGCGTCGCTCAACCAGTCGTTGGACACGCTTTCGGCGACGATCGACCAGCTCGCACCCAAGCTGGGTCCGACCTTCGACGGTTTGAGCCGGCTGTCCCGATCGCTCAACAGCCGCAATGAGAATCTCGCCGGTCTGCTCAAGAGCGCTGCCGACGTGACCACCATTCTGGGACAGCGCAGCCAGCAGCTGAACACGCTGATTCTCAACGCCAACGATCTGCTCGGTGTCCTCAACGAGCGGCGGGAAGCGATCGTCGACCTGCTGGCCAACACCGCCGCGGTGTCGGCGCAACTGACGGGGCTGGTCGCCGACAACGAAGAGAAGCTGGCGCCGACCTTGCAGCGGCTGAACTCGGTGGTCGCCATCCTGGAGAAGAACAAAGACAACATCGCCGCCATGCTGCCGAACGTGAAGAAATTCATTCTTTCGGAGGGCGAGACGCTGGCCAACGGGCCGTACTACAACGCCTACGTGCCGAACCTGCAACCGGCACAGTTGCTTCAGCCGTTCATGGATTACGCCTTCGGCTTCCGGCGCGGCGTCAACGCCGGCCAGCCGGCCGACACCGCCGGGCCACGCGCCGAACTGCCGCTGCCCTACAACGGCATTCCAGGAGGTTCGCGCTGATGCGGTCACGTTGGGTGAAGGTGCTGGGCGTTGTGCTGGCCGGGCTGCTGGTCATCGGCGCGGCAGTGTTGGTGCGCAACATTTTCTTCGGGCCGAAGACCATCTCCGCGCTGTTCACCACCGCCACCGGCATCTATCCCGGCGACGATGTCCGGGTCTCGGGGGTCAAGGTCGGCACGATCAAGGCGATCGAACCGGAGGGCACCCAGACCAAGCTGGTGCTCGCCGTGGACCGTGATGTGCCGATTCCGGCGGACGCCAAGGCCGTGATCGTCGCCCAGAATCTCGTCGCCGCCCGCTACGTGCAGCTGACGCCGGCCTACCGCAACAACGTCGGCCCAAAGATGGCCGATGACACGGTGATCCCATTGGACCGCACCGCGATTCCGGTGGAGTGGGACGAGGTCAAGGAGCAACTGACGCGGCTGGCCACCGAGCTCGGACCGCAGAGCGGTGTGTCGGACACGTCGGTGTCGCGCTTCATCGACAGTGCAGCCAACGCGCTCGACGGGAACGGTGACAAGCTCCGGCAGACGATCACCGAGCTCGCCGGTGTTTCCCGTGTGCTGGCCAACGGCAGTGGCAACATCGTCGACATCATCAAGAACCTGCAGACCTTCGTCACCACCTTGCGCGACAGCAACGAACAGGTGGTGATGTTCCAGAACCGGCTGGCGACGTTGACCAGCGTGATCGACGGAAACCGCTCCGACCTCGACGCCGCGCTGAAGAACCTGTCGGTGGCGATCGTCGACATTCAGCGGTTCGTCGCCGGAAGCCGGGACCAGACCTCCGAGCAGCTCCATCGGCTGACTAACGTCACCACGAACTTGTTGGACAACAAGATGGAGCTCGAGAACATCCTGCACATCGCGCCGAATGCCTTGACCAACGCCTACAACATCTACAACCCGTCGTCGGGTAGCGCGGTCGGGCAGTTCGTGTTCAACAACTTCTCCAACCCGACCGAATTCGTCTGTGGGGCAATCGGTGCGATCGAGAACACCACGGCGCCGGAAACCGCGAAGCTCTGCAGCCAGTACCTCGGGCCTGCGCTTCGGTTGCTGAACTTCAACTACCTGCCGATCGGCATCGACCCATACCTGATGCCTGCGGCCGCTCCCGACGAACTCGTCTACTCCGAGCCGAATCTGATGCCGGGTGCCGGTGGCCCGACCCCCGACGTGCCGCCGATGCCGCCGTACCATTCGGCGTACGAGGGTGTGCTTCCGGGACCGCCCGGCTTCACCGGTCGCGCGCCGGGTGAGGCGCCGCCGGGTGCCGCCCAATTGTTGCCCGGGGCCGGACCGATCATTCCGCCGAGCGTGATCTCGTCGCTGCCCGGCATGTTGAACCCGGCGGGGGCCGCACCCGGTCCCGCGCCCGGGCCCCCGATGGCCGCGGAAGCAGGAGGGACGCCATGATCGGCGGAAAGTCGCTGCGCGGTGCCGTTGTCGCCGGATGCGCGGTCGCGATGACGACCAGTGCGTGCGCGTTCCAGGGCGTCAACTCGCTGCCGTTACCGGGCGCCGTAGGCCGCGGCTCCGACGCCAGCATCTACCACGTCGAGATCGCGAATGTCTCGACACTGGAGCCGAATTCGCCGGTGATGATGAACGACGTCGTCGTGGGCAGTGTGCGCAAGATGACGGTGAAGAACTGGCACGCCAATGTCGAGTTCTCGGTGAAGCCTGATGTGGCGGTGCCCGCGAATGTGGTCGCCAGCGTGGGCCAAACCAGTCTGTTGGGCTCGATGCACCTCGCGCTGAGCACGCCGATCGGACAGGCCCCCAGCGGCAGGCTGGACCCCGGCGCGACGATCCCGTTGAACAAAGCGTCGACCTACCCGACCACCGAGCAGACGCTGGCGTCACTTGCGGCCGTCGTCAATGGTGGCGGCCTGGGCCAGATCGGCGACGTCATTCACAATTTCAGCACTGCGGTCAGCGGGAACGAAGCCGCCTTCCGCGATCTGATCACCCGACTGGACACCTTCGTCGGAACACTGGACGGCCAGCGGGACAACATCGTCTCGGTCATCCAGTCGCTCAACCGCATGTCGGCCACGTTCGCCGGCCAACGCGACGATCTGAGCCGCGCGCTGGAGAAGATCCCGCCCGCAATCGACGTCCTGATCAAGGAGCGGCCCACGCTGACAACGGCTTTGCAGAAGCTCGGCACGTTCAGCGATACCGCCAACACACTGGTCAACGAATCGCAGGCCGACCTGGTGGCGAACCTGAAGAACCTGGAACCGGCCATCAAGGCATTCGCCGACGTCGGCCCGGACCTGGATGCGTTGCTCGAGTACGCGGTGCACTTCCCGTTCACCCAGAACTTCATGGACCGCGCGATCCGCGGCGACTACTACAACCTGTTCGCGGTCATCGACCTGACGATCCCGCGGTTGAAGCGCACGTTGATGCTGGGCACCCGGTGGGGCGACGCGGAGGCCCAACTGATTCCCGCACCCGGTGATCCGTCGTACCTGAACTACACCTACGACCCGCTCAAAACCGGTGTCACGCCACCGCCGCCGGATGTCTTCGACGACAATCCGCCGCAAGCGCCGCCGCCCGCGGCGATCGCCGCCGCAGGTCCGCTCCTGCCGTTCGTGCCGCCGCCGCCGACCGCTGCGCCCGGCACGCAGATCTACACCAAAGAACAGCTCGCTGCCACTGGGGTGGCGCCGATCTTCGCGGGTCCGTATGGGGAGCAACCCAAGCCGCCGGCCGATACACCGCCGGCACCGCCGACGGGAGGGGGTGGCTGATGCTCACACGTTTCGTCCGCACTCAGCTGATCATCTTTACGGTCGCCTCGATCGTCGGTGTGGCGATCATGCTGTTCGCCTACATCCAGGTGCCGACCCTCCTCGGAATCGGCCGCCTCACGGTCAAGCTGGACCTGCCCGCCACCGGCGGGCTGTACAAGTTCAGCAATGTCACCTACCGCGGCATGCAGATCGGCAAGGTCACCTCGATCGAGCTCACCGATACCGGCGCGCAGGCGACGCTGTCGCTGGACACGTCGCCGAAGATTCCGGCGGACCTCAAGGCCGAGGTGCGCAGCATGTCGGCGGTCGGTGAGCAGTACGTGGAGCTGTTGCCGCAAACCAACAAAGGCCCCTTCCTGCAGGAGGGTTCGGTGATCCCGGTCGGCAACACGTCGATCCCGCAGGCGGTCGGGCCGATGCTCGACCAGGTCAGCAAGCTGGTGGACAGCATCCCGAAAGACAAGCTGAGTCAGTTGCTTGGCGAGACGTACCAGGCGTTCAACGGCACCGGCTACGACTTCGGCTCGCTGGTCGACTCCGGGGCGACCATCACCCGGGATGCGAACGGAGTCTCCGACCAGACCCGCGCTCTGATCGACGACGCGGAGCCATTTGTCCGGTCGCAGGAGAGGACCACCGACTCGATCCGGACGTGGGCAGCCAGCCTCGCCGGGATCACCGCGCAGGTGGCCGACAACGACCCACAGTTCCGATCGATTCTGCGCGACGGTCCGGGTTTCGCTCAGGAGACCTCGAAGCTGCTCGAACAGTTGAAGCCCACGCTGCCAATCCTTTTGGCGAACCTGACCACCTTCGGCCAGATCGGCGTGACCTACAACAAATCACTCGAGCAACTGTTTGTCCTCGTTCCACCGTTCGTCGCACAGATTCAGACGTACGCACCGACCACCAGCCCCGCCGGCCTGCCGAATGGTGACTTCTCGTTGGGCCTGGGCGACCCCGCCGCGTGTACGGTCGGCTTCCTACCGCCGTCGTCGTGGCGTAATCCCGCCGATACGACCGTCATCGACACTCCGGATGGCCTGTACTGCAAATTGCCGCAGGACTCCCCGGTGGCCGTGCGCGGGGCACGTAACTATCCGTGCATGGAGCATCCGGGCAAGCGTGCGCCGACGGTCGAATTATGCAACGACCCCAACGGTTTCCAGCCGTTGGCGCAACGTCAACACGTCACCGGCCCGTACCCGATCGATCCGAACCTGGTTTCGCAGGGCATCCCGATCGACAGCCGGGTACTGCCGGATTCCAATATCTTCGGGCCGCTGGAGGGAACGCCGCTGCCGCCGGGGGTGAATGCGCCCCCGCCGGGCGCGCCGCCGGTGCCACCGCCGCCGCCGAACTATGCCGGCACCGGTCCCGGGCCGCTACTGCCCGGCCAGCCGATCTACCAGACGCCGCCGGTGAGCCCGCCGGGCCCTGAGGGCAACATCGGTCCGGCGCCGATCAACCTGCCGGGCCCCGGCAACATGCTGGCTCCCGACCTGCAACCGCCGCCACCACCCGACCCCGGTACGCCGCACATCGCGCCGAGCGCGTTCGACGCCAACGGCGGCAAGGGGCCCGCGTTGCAGGTCGCGAAGTACGACCCGCGCTCGGGCCAGTACATGGGCAGTGACGGCACGCTGTACCGCCAGACCAACTTGGCCAAGCCGGCGGCGACCTGGCAGGACATGCTGCAAAGCTGAAAGGGGTCTCGATGCGGGTATTTCGGGCAGTGAGCGCGGTTGGCGCCGCCGTCACACTGGCCGGTGTCGTCGTCGCGGCACCCGCCGCCGCGTCATCGGAGTGGGGTATCAACGGTACGTTCGCGATGTCGTCCAACGGGGATTGGGCGAAAGTCAACTCTCGCTATGAGGACCAGCCTTCCGAGCGGGAGACGTGGACGATCTCGACCACTTGCATCTCGCCCACCGAGTGCACGGGCACGGTCAACAGTGATGCGGGCTGGTCCGCGCCGATCTACACCACGAACAGTCTGTGGTTCGTCAAGCGCACGGTCCCCAACTGGCGGTTCTGCGCGGATGGCGCCGCCATCGAGGGTTTCCAGGAATACAAGATCTATCCGGTCGGCGCCGACGGTCACTACGACGGGGCGTCCGACGAGTACACCGGAGTCAACCGGGTCATCGGTCCCAGCGGTTCCTGCGGCCGAAATCAGCCGCCGGTGATCGAGATGCCGTTCTACATGAAAAAGGTGTAGCCGCTACCAGTTTCGGATGGAGCACAGTGCGCCCCGCGGTCCGCTGTTTTGTCTCACCACCTGGCCGTTGATCTCCATCGTGCAGTTGAATCCGGCCGCCGCCTTGGGCAGTGCGCCGGTGGCCTGCACCATGACCATGCCCCACTGGATCGGGTCGGTCAGCGTCGCCTCGAGCACCCACGGCTTGTTGGGACCGACAGTGGCTTCCGCGGTCGGGCTGAACACGTAGGGGTCGTGGCTGTAGTCGGAGAACGTCGGCGGATCGACGTCGCGGTAATAGATTTGGGCGATCACCGGCTTGTCGGCGGTGATCGTGTACCGGACGTTGTAGGCGGGCGGCGGGGCAGGATCGCCTGGCGGGGGGTCATCGGCCAGCGCGGGCGCGGCGAAACCGGTTGCGGTGCACAGGGCGAGTGCGGCACAGATCACGGGTCGCATGCTCACATCCTGACCAGGCTGAAGGGGTAGGTGAAGCTGCCCCCGGGGGCGCCGTCGCAGCCCACGTCGAACGTCGACACCATCGATCCCTGCAATGTGTTCGCATCCCACGTGTACACGTCATGGGTGGGAATCGTTGGACCATAATAGATGTCGCCGCAACGCAGGCCGAACGGGTCGTCGACGGCGAAGCTGTACTGGTTACCGACCTTCGGTGCGTCGACCTTCGCCTGTCCGACCGCCTTCGCTATCGGCCGCGGCAGGATCACGATGCGGATGCAGTCAGGGATATTGTCGTTGGTGTTGGGCACCTTACACGGGGACGCCGCCGACCACACCCAGGTGTGAAAGTCTCTGCGGTCGGGCATGATCAGCTCGTAGTTGCCTAGGTACATTTCCGCACTCGCCGGCGGCGCGAGAGTCACCGCGGCCGCCAACACCGCGGTGGTGATCGCGAGGGATTTCACGCTGGCTTCCTCCATGATTCGGCGCGCTCGGCGCAAACCGATCGTCGCACGCTGCGAGATTGGCATTCTCGTGATCGGAGAATACTATCTTCCCGCTTCCCGGAGAAAGGGTTTGGCGGTTCTGGCCGCCAGGTCAGGCGAACTCGAGGTCGGACACCTTCATCTGGTCGCCGTCGCGCTGCAGGCTGACCACAACGCGCCAGACACGCGGTTGCTGATCTTCCTTGGGCGCCTCGGGACCGGTGCGCTGCGAGGTCGCGGCGACCAGCACGGTGGCGGAGTCCTTGTCCATCGACTCGACGGCGGCATCGTTGACGGTGACCTTGGTGACCACCTTGGCGTCGGTCATCGCCTTGATCAGATCGTCGGCGCCGTCCTCGAAGTTGGACTTGAACTTGCCCGTTGAGTCGTCGATGACCCGCTGCACGCTCTCCTTGGCCTGGTTGTAGTCCATCGACATCAGGTTCACCACACCCTGGCGGGCGGCGGCCGTGAACTCGGCGGTGCGGTGCCGCTGCGCTTCGGCCTCGCGGTGCTTCCACACCATGTATCCGGTGCTGCCCAGCAAGCCGATGATCGCCACCGCCGCCGCGGCCGTGGCGACGATCTTGGCCCACGAGCGCTTCTTGCGCGGCGCGGGAGGCGTTTCGGCTACAGCGGGCACCGGTGGCCCGTCGTCGGCGGTTTCGCCGTTGTCTGCCTCGCTGGTTTCCTCGCTGGTTTCCTCGACGGTTTCTTCGCTGGCCTCGCGAGAGGCTTCCAGCTTGCGGCGCAACTCGTTTGCGCGGGCTCGGGCCGCTTCGGCGCGCGCCTCAGCGGCGGCGGCCGCGGCCTCCGCAGCTTCGGCGGAGCCCAGGTCGTCGGCGTTACGAGCTTCGGATTCACGGTTGCCCGGCGGCATGGGGGACCCTCCTCGTCCGTCACGGTCGCATGGCGACGAGCGACGGTAGCACTGTCGTTCAGCATTACACAGAGGCAAATCCCGGCCACAGGGGACAGGTTTTGTCCCAGTTTCTTCCCCGACCCGGAGAATTCAGTTACCGAGTATGCGAGAGTGTTCGGGTGCGATCGACCGTGGCAGTTCTTGCTGCACTTCTGACGGCTGGATTGGTGGCGCCCGCCCAGGCTTCCGCGGATCCCGACGGAACGCCGATCAACGCCAACGAATGCAATGACGCGTTCTGCACGCCAGGGATCACCGCCGGCGTCGAACTCGCTGCGCCGTGCAGCAACACGACGTACTACGTGTTCGGCGTCGACACCCGCAACAACTGGGGTCGGCTGGTCTTCTGCGGTTCGCCCCGACGGTACGAACCGCGGTACTTCCGCTCGCCGCCGATGGTGGGCGTCAAGAATCTCAACGCCGACTGCACTGGTTATGAGAACTCGGTCGCGCAGGCGCCGGACGGCATGTTCCTGTCCTGCATGGCGGTCGGTGGCAGCACCCGCTGGGTCCAGGGCGACGCCTGAGTCGTAGCTCGAGGCGCTGCCCGTGCGGCGCTATCCCCGCCCGGTGAACCGGACGTGGATGTCGGCCAAGCCGCGCAGGATGTACGTCGGCTCGTAGTTGTAGCGACGGTCCTCGGCGGGGCCGTGGAATTCGTCGTCGATGGTGATCTCACCCATCCGATCCAGCATGCGTTCCAAGGACACCCGGCCCTCCCCCCGCGCCAGCGGCGCGCCCGGGCAGGAGTGCACGCCGCGGCCGAAAGCGATGTGCTCGCGGACGTTGGGCCTGCGGACCTGGAATTCGTGGGGATCGGTGAAGCGACGCGGATCGCGGTTGACCGCACCCGGCAGCACCATCACGACCGTGCCCGCCTTGATCTCCATGTCGCCGACCGTCGTCGACTTGCGGGCCAGCCGCGAATCGCTCTTGACCGGACTCTCCAGTCGCAGCGACTCCTCGCCGAAGGTCGGTATCAGGCTGCGGTCCTCGCGCAGAGCCCGCTGCAGGCCGGGCTGCTCGACCAGGGCCTTGATCGCCGCCGACAGCAACTTGGCGGTGGTCTCCTGGCCGGCGGCGAACAGGAACGTCGCGGTGCGGACCACGTCGATGATCTCCGGGGTCGACCCGTCCGGGTACTTGGCGGTCGCCAGATCGGTCAGCACGTCCCCGCGCGGGTTGCGACGCCGCTCCTCGAGGTAGCTGCTGAACCGGTCGTCGAGAAACTCCAGCGGGTTGGTGCCGACCTGCTCGTGGTCGAGCGAACCGACCCGCGCACCGGGCCGGTCGGCACCGAGAACCGTGCGGAATTCCTTGTGGTCCTCTTCGGGCACCCCAAGCAGGTCGGCAATCACCAACAGCGAGAACGGCTTTGCGTACTCGGCCAGGAATTCGCTGTGACCGAGGGAGATGAATTCGTCGAGCTGGCGGTCAGCCAGCCGCCACATGAAGTCTTCGTTTTCCTTGAGCCGCTTGGGCGTCAGCAGCCGGCTCAGCAGCGAGCGGGCCCTGGTGTGGTCCGGCGGATCCATCGTCACCATGTGCTCGTTCATCGGGAAGTAGCTGCGGTGAGCATCGATCTGCTCGTTGAGGTCGTCACCTTCCGGGGTGAACGGCAGGGGCGGGAACGGGCCGCCGAGCGCGACGATGTTGGAGAAGACGTCGGGGTTCTTGTAGACCTCGAGTGCCTCCTCGTACCCGGTGACGGCGACGAAACCGTGCGGCTCGAGCC
>JAEZIA010000146.1 GCA_023416315.1 Actinomycetes bacterium | reverse complement strand
GCGCCGACATCGTGCTGATGGCCAAGGCGGTCGACGGTGTCTTCACCGCCGACCCGCGACAGAACCCGGACGCCGAGATGCTCACCGAGATCAGCCACCGCGAGGTGCTCGACCGCGGCCTTCAGGTCGCCGACGCCACGGCGTTCAGTTTGTGCATGGACAACGGCATGCCGATCCTGGTGTTCAACCTGCTCACCGACGGGAATATCGCCAGGGCGGTCGCAGGTGAGAAGATCGGAACTCTGGTCAGCGGTTGAGGAGGACCACTACATGATTGAAGAGGCTCTCTTCGACGCCGAAGAGAAGATGGAGAAGGCGGTCGCGGTGGCCCGTGACGACTTGGCGTCCATCCGCACCGGACGGGCCAACCCCGGCATGTTCGCGCGCGTCGTCGTCGACTACTACGGGTCGCCGACCCCGATCACTCAGCTGTCGAGCGTCAACGTGCCCGAGGCGCGGATGGTCGTCATCAAGCCCTACGAGGCGTCGCAGCTGCGGGCCATCGAGGATGCGATCCGCAACTCCGATCTGGGCGTCAACCCCACCAACGACGGCAACATCATCCGGGTGTCGATCCCGCAGCTCACCGAGGAACGCCGCCGGGACCTGGTCAAGCAGGCCAAGGCCAAGGGCGAGGACGCCAAGGTGTCGGTGCGCAACGTGCGCCGCCGCACCATGGAGGAACTGCACCGCATCCGCAAGGACGGCGAGGCCGGCGAGGACGAGGTCGGCCGCGCGGAGAAGGACCTCGACAAGGCCACCGCCACCTACGTCGGCCAGATCGACGAGTTGGTCAAGCACAAGGAAGGCGAATTGCTGGAGGTGTAGCCACCTTTCAGCAACGCACCGAAGTGGCGGAAACCGATACCGGCGGCGCGGCCGCACAGCCTGCGCCGAAGAGTTCGCGCGCCGGGCGTGACCTGCCCGCCGCAATCGCCGTCGGCGTCGTGCTCGGCGCGATGGCGATCGGCAGCCTGCTGTTCGCGCCGATATGGTGGCTGCCGCTGCTGGCCACCGCGATCGCGATCGCCACCCATGAAGTGGTGCGCCGGCTGCGGGAGCACGGCTACGCGATGCCGGTGGTCCCGCTGCTGGTCGGCGGACAGGCGATGATCTGGCTGGCCTGGCCGTGGGGCGTCGCGGGGACCCTGGGCGCCTACGGCGGCACGATCGTGGCCGCGATGGTGTGGCGCCTGGTCGGCCAGGGTCTGCGTGAACAGCCGGTCAACTACCTGCGTGACATCGCCGCCTCGGTGCTGCTGGCCACCTGGGTGCCGCTGTTCGCCAGCTTCACCGCACTGCTGCTCTTTCAGGACAACGGCGGCGCCCGAGTCTTCATCGTGATCGCCACCGTGGTCTTCGCCGATATCGGCGGTTACGTCGCCGGCGTGCTGTTCGGCAAGCACCTGATGGCCCCCGCGATCAGCCCCAAGAAGTCCTGGGAGGGTCTCGGCGGTTCACTGGTATTCGGCATCACCGCAGCCGTGCTTTCGGTAACGTTCCTGCTGCACAAACCGGCCTGGGTCGGCCTGCCGCTGGGCCTGATGCTGGTGATCACCGGCGTCCTCGGCGACCTGGTCGAGTCTCAAGTGAAGCGTGACCTGGGCATCAAGGACATGGGGACGCTGCTTCCCGGCCACGGCGGAATCATGGACCGCATCGACGCGATGCTGCCGTCGGCGGTCGCCGGCTGGATCGTGCTGACGCTGCTGGCCTAAGTCCCGCCCCGCGTCCGCGATACTGGAGGTAATGAAACAAGACCTTGTCTTCGAGGCGCCGCGGCGAGGATTACCGCCGCGGCATTTCGCCGACCTCGACGCCGAGGGCCGCGCGGCCGCGGTGGCCGACCTCGGGTTGCCCGCGTTCCGGGCCAAGCAGCTGGCGCAGCAGTACTACGGCCGGCTGCTCGCCGATCCGCAGCAGATGACCGATCTGCCCGCCGCCGTGCGCGACGCCTGCGCCGACGCGCTGTTCCCGCAGCTGCTGTCGGTAGCCCGCGAGATCGAATGCGATAACGGGGAGACCCGAAAGACGTTGTGGCGTGGCCACGATGGCACCACCTTCGAGTCGGTGCTGATGCGCTACCCGAACCGCAACACGGTGTGCATTTCGTCGCAGGCCGGCTGCGGCATGGCCTGCCCGTTCTGCGCGACCGGTCAGGGCGGGCTGACCCGCAACCTGAGCACCGCCGAGATTCTCGAGCAGGTGCGGGCCGCGGCGGTGACGCTACGCGACGACTTCGGCGACCGGTTGTCCAACGTCGTCTTCATGGGCATGGGGGAGCCGCTGGCCAACTACACCCGAGTCTTGGCCGCGGTGCGGCGCATCACCGCGCCGGCACCGGAGGGCTTCGGGATTTCGGCGCGGTCGGTGACGGTGTCCACGGTCGGGTTGGCTCCGGCGATTCGCAAGCTCGCCGACGAACACCTGGGTGTGACACTGGCGTTGTCGCTGCACACGCCCGACGACGAACTGCGCGACACCCTGGTCCCGGTGAACAACCGCTGGCAGGTCAGCGAGGTGCTGGATGCGGCCCGCTATTACGCCGATCAGACCGGACGGCGGGTGTCGATCGAGTACGCCCTGATCCGCGACGTCAACGACCAGGGCTGGCGGGCCGATCAGCTCGGGAAGAAACTGCACCGGGCGCTCGGCCCGCTGGCCCACGTGAACCTGATCCCGCTCAACCCGACGCCGGGCAGTGAATGGGACGCCAGTCCCAAGCCGGTGGAACGCGAGTTCGTGCGCCGCGTTCGGGCTCAGGGCGTGTCGTGCACGGTGCGAGACACCCGCGGGCGTGAGATCGCGGCCGCGTGCGGCCAGCTCGCCGCCAGCGGTTAACCGCGTCTAGCGGATCCAGCCGCGGCGGCGACCCCACCAGTCGCGGACGGTCACAGCGAACACCAGGACCGCGAAGACGATCAGCACGTAGTCCTCGACGTGGCCGACGTGGTTGCCGAACAGCATCGCCAGCAGAAACACGGTGACGAAGATGCCGAAGGCGTGCCAGGTGCGCGGGTTGATCTTGCTCCAGCCCCAGGCGGCCGAGGGTACGTCGGCGGGATCGACCTCTGTGTAGCGCTCCACCTCGGTACTGACCATTGCGGCTCCTTGTCGGACTCAGATCGGCAACTGCCGGTAATTCTGGCACACCCGGTCTGCGCGGTCTCAGCCGATCTGGCCGTAGCGCCGCAGCGCTTCGGTGCGCTCCGCCGCGTGGTCGACGATCGGCTCCGGATAGTCGGCGGGCCGACCGGCCTTCAGGGTGTGCACGCCGGCGCCGGCCAGCTCGGGGCGGGCCAGTTCGGGCACCCAGCGCCGCACGTAATCACCCGACGGGTCGAACTTCTGGCCCTGCGTGGTCGGGTTGAACACCCGGAAGTACGGCGCGGCGTCGGTGCCCGAGCCCGCGCACCACTGCCAGCCGTGCTGATTGTTGGCGATATCGCCGTCCACCAGTTGCTCGAGGAACCAGCGCGCGCCCCACTGCCACGGCAGGTGCAAATCCTTGACCAGGAACGACGCCACGATCATCCGCACCCGATTGTGGACGAAGCCCGACTGGCTCAGCTGCCGCATGCCGGCGTCGACGATCGGAAACCCGGTGCGGCCCTGCTTCCAGGCTTCGAACGCCTGCTCGGCGCCGGGGCCGGTGTCCACCTCGATGGTGTCGAAGGCGCGGTTCCAGTTCCACCACGCGCTGCGCGGCCAGTGGTCGAGCACCGCGGCGTAGAAGTCGCGGAACGCCAGCTCCCGCAGGTACGCACCGGCGCCCTTGTCGCGGAAGTTCAAGTCGGCGGCCATCGTCCGAGGATGGATCGTGCCGAACTTCAGGTGCGCTGACATCCGGCTGGTACCCGCCTTGTCCGGGCGGTTGCGGTCCTCGGCGTAGTCGGCGAGGCCGTCGTCGACGAACGCCGCCCACTGCGCCAGGGCCGCGGGCTCGCCGGCTTCGAGGTCCAGTTCGGCACCGGGGTCGGGGGCCTCCGTCCGCAACGGCGACGGCAACCCGGCTGGGTCGATCCACCTCACCGGCGCCGTCGACGACTGGGCCGGCCCCCGCCGGCCGATCTCCCGCCAGCGGGCCAGAAACGGTGTGAACACCTTGTACGGGGTTCCGTCGTCCTTGGTGACGCGTCCTGGTGTGACGAGATACGGCGAGCCGGCGGGCCGCAACGTTGCACCCACCTCGGCGAGCGCGGCGGAAACCGCCGCGTCGCGTCGCACCCCGAACGGGCTGAAGTCGGCCGACACGTGCACCTCGGTGGCACCGGTTTCCTTGCACAGCAGGGGGATTCGCTGCTCGGGGCGCCCACGGGTGATCAGCAGCCTGCCGTCGAGGGCATCGGAGAGCGCGCGCAGTGAATCGCCGAGGAACTGCAACCGGCGCGGGCCCGACGACTTCTCCAGCCGAGGGTCCAGTACGAAGCAGCCGAGCACCTCGTCTCCGTCGGCCGCGGCCTCGAGCAACGGGGGCAGATCGTGCAAGCGCAGGTCACGTCGGAACCACAGCAGTGTGGGCATGTTTCCATGCTGCCCGGTCTGGGCAGAAGGTATGCGTGGCGACCACCGAACACGGACTTCAAAAGACGCTCCGGCTGCATTCGGTGGTGTTGTTTGGACTGGCCTACATGGCACCGATCATCGTGCTGGGCATCTTCGGGGTGATCGCCGAGAAGTCTGAAGGCGGCAGCGCCGGTTCCTATCTGCTGGCCACCGTCGCGATGTTCTTCACCGCGCTGAGCTACGGGCTGATGGCCAAGCACTTCCCGGTGTCCGGCTCGGCCTACACCTATGTCCGCAAAGCCCTCGACGCCCGGCTGGGATTCGTTGTCGGCTGGGCGATCCTGCTGGACTATCTGTTCCTGCCGCTGGTGATCTGGCTGATCGGCGGGGCGTATCTGACCGGTCAGTTTCCCGGGGTGCCGTTCTGGGTGTGGATCGTCACCTTCATCGTGATCACGTCGGCGCTCAACATCATCGGGCTCAAGGTCGCTGACCGCACCAACTTCGTGCTGATGACCTTTCAGCTGCTCATCCTGGCACTGTTTGTCGTGCTGTCGATCGCGCATCTGGTGTCGGATTCTCAATCCCTGGTGTCCACAACCCCTTTCACCGGTGTCGGTGGCTTCGGGGCGATCGCGGCAGGCGCCGCCGTCGCGGCGTACTCGTTTCTGGGTTTCGATGCGGTCAGCACGCTGACCGAGGAGACCCACGACGCGCAGAAGAACATCCCTCGGGCGATCGTGTTGGTCGCCCTCATCGGCGGCGCCATCTTCGTGGTGGTCTCGTACTTCGTCACACTGGTGTCACCGGGCGGCACCTTCGACAATGTCGACTCGCTGGCCGAAGACATCGCCAAGACCATCGGCGGCAGCCTGTTCGGCGCGGTGTTCCTGGCGGCATTGATCCTCGGCCAGTTCACCTCGGGGCTGGCGGCGCAGGCCGCGGTGTCGCGGCTGCTGTACGCCATGGGCCGCGACGGTGTTCTGCCGCGACGGGTGTTCGCGATGATCCTCGACCGCTTCCACACCCCCGCGGTCAACATCGTGCTCGTCGGCCTCATCGGCCTGGCCGCGATCTTCCTGGATGTGGCCACGTCGACCTCGTTCATCAACTTCGGCGCCTTTACCGCGTTCGCCTTGGTCAACGTCGCCGTCATCGGTTATTTCGTCCGCAACCGCGCCGACTCGCTGAACCCGCTGCGCTACGTCGCGCTGCCCGCGGCAGGGGTCGTCATCGACATCTATCTGCTGACCCAGCTCGACTCGAAGGCCCTGATCCTCGGCCTGAGCTGGTTGGGCGTCGGCATCGTCTACCTGCTGGTGCTCACCAGGGGGCTGACCCGGCAGCCGCCGGAGCTATCAATCGAACCCGGCTGACGACGCCGACCGGTCTTGTCACACCCGCATCGGGGCGCTGGTCCAGCGTCCGGCTCGGGCGCGCACGGCGCTGACGCCGCGGGCCACCCCGATACCGACCAGGATCGCGGCGACCACCCCGGCGAGGGGATTGGCGAACAGCGGATAGACCTGGAAGTGGACCAGATAGATGAACAGCGACGCCTCGGCGACCAGCCCGGCGGGCGTGGTCAGCGCGGCCGGGAACGGCAGCGCGGGAAGCCAGATCAGCAGCAGGATGCCGCCGACGACCAGCGCTTCGCGATGGCTCTGGCCGAAATAGCCGGTCACCGCGACCACCACGACCGCCGACACCAGCAGCCGCTGCCACGTTCGGCTGGCCTTGGCGGCGGCCCAGCCTGCCGCGAAGAACCAGAACGCCAGCAGGGTGAACCAGGCTTCGCGGCCCAGGTGCAGCCCGGGCAGGTCGTAGCGCAGCGCCAGACCGAGTGTCAGGAACACTGCGGCAACTGCGAACGGATACCGCCGTTCCAACCGGTCGCCCAACGGCAGCCAGCACAGGGCGGCCAGGGCGAGCAGCGTCCACACCAGCACCTCGATGAACCACAACCGGCCCGCAGTCATACTGTCGTGTGGTCCCAGAATCTTCTGCAGCAGAACCAGATTCGTCGGTGCGTAGTCGTCGGTGAACACCAGTGCCAGCGAGATCCAGATCATCGACGGAACGGCGATCCACCCGATCGTGGTCGTCAGATGACGCACCCGCTGCAGGCGTGGTACGGCCGACAGGCAGAACCGGCCGAAGTTGTACCCGGCCACCGCCAGCAGAATGTGGGCGCCACCCCACAATTCGTACAGCTCGGCATGGGAGCCGACGATCAGCACGATCGCCACCGCGCGCAGGGCGACGCTGGTTTCCAGCATGGCGACCCACCGCGGGCCGCTGCGCTGGTCGAGTCGTTCCAGTTCGGCGATCGTGAGGTGCTGCCAACCCGGTGGCAGCCGGCCCAGCATCTGCTCGAGTCGGATCGACATCGCCACATAGGACAGCGAGTTGCCGCCCAGGCTGACGAAGCTGGCGTCCGGGCCGAGCTCATCCTGGTCGACGTGCAGAACGTCGGCGAACAGCGCGCGCACCGCGGTATCGGGCGCGACGACAGACTCCGCGCTGCGGTCGCGGGCGAGGGTGCGCAACGCCGGATAGTCGGGCTTGC
Organism: Actinomycetes bacterium; assembly: GCA_023416315.1. Lineage (GTDB taxonomy): Bacteria > Actinomycetota > Actinomycetes > Mycobacteriales > Mycobacteriaceae > Mycobacterium. The sequence goes on along the minus strand of JAEZIA010000146.1, from coordinate 9,140 downwards.
CCGACGGCAGCACGGGCAGTTCGGGCAGCGTCACGGCGCGCACCGCCACGGGCGGCAACCCCGCGGCCGCCGCGGTCCGCTGACGCAGGTCGGCCTCATCGACCTCACCGGCGGCGGCGACCACCAACTGGCCGTCGGCTTCGGTGCACATCGCCGTGAATCCGGGTTGCTCGACCACGGTTTCGACCCGCTGCAGGTCGACGCGCAATCCGTACAGTTTCACGAATCGGCCCAGCCTGCCGATCACCTGATAGAGACCATCGCCCAGTTCGCGGGCGACGTCACCGGTGCGCAGTTCGTCGAGTTGGGGCCCGCCGGCCAGATCGGCCGGTGACTGGGCGTAGCCCATCATCACGTTGGGCCCGTGGTAGACCAGCTCGCCGACGCCGGGTTCGGTCCAGCCGTCGAGCGGCGCCAGGCTGAACGAGCCGCCGGGGATCGGGCGTCCGATCGCCTCGGGATACGTCGCGGCGAGATCCGGTGGCAGATAGGCCATCCGGGCGGTGGCCTCGGTGGCGCCGTACATCACGAAGAAATCGAAACCGCGCCGGCTGCCGAGTTCGGCGTAGTGGCGCACCGACTCCGGGCTCAGCCTGCCGCCGGCCTGGGTGATGTAGCGCAGCGTGGGTAAATCCATGGTGTCGAAGCCGATCCGGTCGAGCAGCTCGAACGTGTAGGGCACCCCGGCGAAGCTGGTTCCGCCGTGCCGGCTGAACAGCTCCCAGAACTGGTCGTCGGCGACCGAGTGTTCGGTGAGGATCAGCGCGGCGCCGCGCAGAAGGTGGCTGTGCACCACCGAGAGCCCGTAACAGTACGACATCGGCAATGTGGTTGCCGCCCGGTCATTTTCGCTGATCTGCAGGTACTCGGCGATCGAGGCGGCGTTGGCGCTCAGGTTGGCCGCCGACAGCCGAACCAGCTTCGGCGATCCGGTGCTGCCCGAGGTGCTCAGCAGCAGGGCCAGGTCGGGGTGCAACCGATGGGCGCTGTGCCTGCGGCGGTGCCGGATTGTCCCGGCCCGGTCGACGACGACGTCCGGATCATAGGTATCGAGCAGTGCGGTGTGGCGCACCTGCGGGGACACCGGGATGGCGACGTGGCCACCGGCCAGTGCGCCGAGGTAGGCGATTAGTGCAGGCACCGTATTGGCGGTCTCCAACAGCACCAGCTTGCGATCGGTGCCGATCGCGACGGCCGCGTCGGCGACGTGGCCGGCGAGTTCGCGGTACGTCAGGACGCCGGTGTCGGTCACGACGGCAAGGCGGTCACCGAAATCGATCCGGTCCAGCAGGTCACGCACCGCAGTCTCTGAATACGACGGGACTGCCCTGCACCTCGATGCGGACCTTGCTGTGCAGCTCGGGGCAGCCAAAGCTGTGCTGTCGCACCATAATCGGTGCACCGTCGGCGGTGCCGATGCTCAGCAACACGTCGGGTCCGAGGAACTCGGCAGCCATCACCGCGCCGGTGGCGGTGTCGGATCGGTTATCCGGCACCACCGACGCGTGCAGTTGTTCGGGCCGCAACAGCACCGTCACCGGGCCGTCGGCCGCGGTGGGAGCAGGCAGCCGTCCGAGCACGCATTCGACGACACCGTCGCGCACCGTGCCTGCCAGGAACACGCAGTCGCCGAGAAACTCCGCGGTGAAGCGCGTGGCCGGATTGAGGTACACCTCGTGCGGAGTGCCGACTTGGGTAAAGCGACCGTCCTGCATGACCGCGACCTGATCGGCCATCGACAGTGCCTCTTCCTGGTCGTGGGTGACCAGCAGCGCGGTCACCCCGGCCTCGGACAGTGTGTGCGCCACCGCTTTCCGGGTCGCGGCGCGCAGGCCGGTATCGAGCGCGCTGAACGGCTCGTCGAGCAGCATGATCGTGGGTCTGCGCGCCAACGCCCGGGCCAGCGCCACCCGCTGCTGTTGTCCGCCGGACAATTCGCTGGGCCGCCGGGATGCCATCGCCGCGTCGAGCGAGACCGTGCACAGCAGCCGGTCCACCTGCTCGCGCACCGCGGCGCTGCGCAGCCCGCCCTTGAGGCCGTACGCGATGTTCTGCCCCACGGTCAGGTGCGGGAACAGCGCCCCGTCCTGCGCGACGTAGCCGACGGCACGGCGGTGCGGGGCCACTTGGCCGTCCGGGCCTGCGACGCGGCGGCCGGCCAGCGTGATGGTCCCCGCATCCGGGCTCTCGAACCCGGCGATGAGCCGCAGCAGCGTGGTCTTGCCGCAGCCGGACGGCCCGACGACCGCGGTGATGCTACCTTCGGCGATGTCCAGGTCGAGCTGGTCCAACACTGTGGTGCCGTCGAATGATTTTGTCAGGGAACGGGTTTGCAGCTGGCTGCTCATAGCGCGGCCACCTTCGACGACTGCCGCACCAGTACGGCGGTCACCGGCAATGCCAGCACGATCATGATCGCCGCGTACGGCGCGGCCGCGGCATAGTCCAGCTCACTGGCCAGCGACCAGAACCGCATCGACAGCGTGCGGGTCCCGGTGGGGGCGAGCAGCAGCGTCGCGGTCAGCTCGGTGGCCACTGCGACGAAGACCATCGCGGCGCCGGCAGCGGCGGCAGGTGCGGTGAGCCGCAACGTGATTCGGCCGAACGTAGCCGTCGGTGCGACACCCAGCGTCCAGGACGCCTCCTCGAGACCCGGGGGTACCTGGGCCAGGCCGGACCGGACGCTGACCAGCGCCCGCGGCAGGAACATCAACACGTACGCGCACAACAGCAGCGCCACCGTCTGATACAGCGGGGGAGCCACCCGGATGGCCACCGTCACCAACGCCAGCGCAGTCACGATGCCGGGCAGAGAACTGGTCAGGAAGTTCGCCCCTTCGACACTGCGCGCCAGTAGTCCACGGGTCCGAACCGCCACCCACGCAACGGGATAGGCCGCCACCGTGGCCAAGACCGCGCCGGCGGCGGCCAGCCCCAAGGTCTGCGCCAATGCGATACCGAGGTCGGCGGGTACCCACACCTGAGCACCACCGATCCACAGCCAGCGCAGGATCGTCCATGCCGGCACCCCGAGGGCCAGCGCGGTCAGGGCGACCAGCCCGGCCAGCGCGGGGATTCCGCCGAGGCCCAGCGGCATGGTGGTGGCCGGCCGCGGCGCCCCCGAGCCGACCCGGGCGAACTGCGCCCGCCCTCGGGCACCGGCCTCAGCCACCAACAGCACCAGGCACAGCAGTACCAGGACACCGGCCAGCATCGAGCCGGCGACCCCGTCGAACGTGGCCTGGAACTGCTCGAAGATCGCGGTGGTGAAGGTGTCGAACCGAACCATGACGAAGGCTCCGTACTCGGCGAGCAGGTGCACGCCGATCAGCAGGCCACCGCCGAGCATCGCCAGGCGCAGCTGCGGCAGCGCCACCCGCACGAACACCGCGACCGAACCCGACCCCAGCGCCCGGGCCGACTCCTCGACCGCCGGGTCCAGCCGGCGCAGGGTGGCGGCCGCAGGCAGGTAGACGAACGGAAAGTAGGACAGCGTCGTCACCAACACCGCCGCGGGGAAGCCGTGCAGACCGGGCACCGCACCCACCCAGGCATACGAGTTCACGAACGCCGGCACAGCCAGCGGCGTCACCAACAGCAGGCGCCACACCGACCGGCCGGCGACGTCGGTGCGTTCCACCAGCCAGGCTGCCGCGACGCCGATCAGCACGCACAGCGGGACGGTCACCAGAACCAGGCCGAGGGTATTCGCCAGCAACTCGCCGACCCGGGGTCGCAGGATCAGCTCGGCGGCGCGCGCCGGACCGGTGGTCACAAACGCCCACGCCACATAGCCCAGCGGAATGAACGTCGCGGTGATCAGCACGGCGACCACCGCGGTCGCGACGGGGCCCGGGCGTCGGGCCGCGGCTCGGCCGGCCGCCTGCGGCGGCGACGTCCGAATGGCGGCGGTCACCTACAACAAGCCCGCTTGTGTCATCAGATCCGACACCTGTTTGGCGTCCAGCGTGGACGGGTCCACCGCGGGCGGATCCAGCTGGCTCAGCGGCCGCAGCGCCGGGTTGGCCGGAACACCGCTGGCCACCGGATATTCGAACGAGGTGCCCTTCTCCAGGACCTCCTGGCCGGCCTTGCCGGTGATGAACGTCAGGAACTGCTGGGCTTTGTCCTGCTTCTTGCTCGACTTGAGTACTCCGCCGCCGGACAGCGACAGGAACGCGCCCGGATCCTTGTGGCCGAAGAAGTGCAGCGCGGTGTTGCCGCTGAGCTCTTTGGTCTTGGACTGGTCGCGATACCAGTAGTAGTGGTAGATGACGCCGCCGGCGACCTCGCCGCTATTGACCGCGCGCAGGGTTGCGATGTTGTCCGAATAGAGCGTGGCGTTCGCCTTCATCCCGGCCAGCCACTGCGCGGTGGCCGCCGGCCCCTTCAGTTGCAGCAGCGCGGCGACGATGGCCTGGAAGTCGGCCTTGGCCGGCGGCGCACCCCAGCGGCCCTTCCACTCGGGACGCTGCAGGTCCAGCAGCGAGGTGGGCAGCTGGCTGGCGGGCAGCTTCGCCGGGTTGTAAACGAACACCGTGCTGCGGGCGGCCACGCCGGTCCAGGCGTTGCTGGCCGGGCGGAACTGCGCGGGCACGTTTGCCACGGTCTTGGCATCGATCGGGGCGAACAGGCCGGCGCGCTCGACGGCCGCCATCGCCGGGGAGTTCTCGGTGAGGAACACATCGGCGGGGGAGTTGGCGCCCTCGGCGATCAGCTGGTTGCCCAACTCGGTGTCACCACCCTGGCGGTAGGTGACCTTGATGCCGGTTTCCTTGGTGAAGGCCTCGATCCACTCTTTCGTGAGCGATTCGTGCTGCGCGTTGTAGACCAGCAGCTCGTCACCGCCCGACGAGCACGCGGTGCCGGCCAGGGCGAGTACCAAGACCACGAAGAGTGTCGATGCTGTCCGAATCACGTTCCGGCAGTGACGCATGCGGGCTCTTCCGTCCGGGGGCATAGGGTTGGCTAACCATAACCCAGTTCGGCGATGCGTCGGCCGGAGGCGTCACCCGGGCCGGACCCGCACGTCACCGGAGTGGAGCCGGGTGACGTGCGGGTCCCGCGGGCCTACGCCGGCGGCATCAGCACGGTGTCGATGAGGTACACCGTGGCGTTGGCGGTCTTGACCCCACCGCACACCACGTTGGCGCCGTTGACCTGCAGGTGGTCGCCGCCGCCGGTGACCGTCAGGTCCGCGCCCTGAACCGTCTTGTGGGTGCCGACCACCTTGGCGGGCGCGGCCTGGCCGGGGACCACGTGGTAGGTCAGGATCGACGTCAGCAGATCCTTATTGGTCTTGAGCTGGTCGATGGTCGCGGGATCGATCTTCGCGAACGCGGCATCGGTCGGTGCGAACACGGTGAACTGACCGCCGTTGAGGGTGTCGACGAGGTTGACCTCGGGGTTCAGCTTCCCGGACAGCGCGGCCGTCAGCGTGGTCAGCAGCGGATTGTTCGACGCCGCAACCGCGACGGGTGCGGCGGCCATCCCGGCGACCGAGCCCGGTCCGGTGGGCACTTCCTGGGCGTAGGCGGTGCAGCCCGGACCGACCAACCCGGAGGGATTGTCGGCGGCGGCGGTGGGGCTCAGCGCCACCGACAGCCCGATCGCCGCGATACCGGCCATCACGAACGCGCTCTTGTTCTTGTGCATCGACGGGTTCCCTTCATCTGGGCCGACCGCTGCGGTCGGCGTGCACCAGGGATTCGACGGCGCTCGTGCCGGGGATCGGATCGAATGGATCGCGTCACACATACGTCACATCCGTCGTCTGGTGCCAAAGCCGGCCGCCGCAGGCGGCACAATTGATGGGTGAGCCCCGCCAACCGCCTGAAGGTTCTGATCCTGGGCAGCACCGGTTCCATCGGAACCCAGGCGCTGGAGGTCATCGCCGAGAACCCGGACCGCTTCGACGTCGTCGGACTGGCTGCCGGCGGCGGGAACCCCGATCTGCTGGCCCGCCAGCGCGCGGACACGGGCGTGACGACCATCGCCGTCGCCGACCCGGCCGCCGCCGAAAAGGTTGGTGACGTCACCTACAGCGGGCCTGATGCGGTTACCCGCCTGGTGCAGGAAACCGAGGCCGACGTCGTGCTCAACGCGCTGGTCGGGGCGCTGGGACTGGAGCCCACCCTGGCCGCGCTGGCCTCCGGCGCCCGGCTGGCGTTGGCCAACAAGGAGTCATTGGTGGCCGGGGGACCGCTGGTCGTCAAGGCCGCCCAACCCGGCCAGATCGTGCCGGTCGACTCCGAGCATTCGGCGCTGGCGCAATGCCTGCGCTCCGGTACCGCCGGCGAGGTCGCCAAGCTGGTGCTCACCGCATCCGGTGGTCCGTTCCGCGGCTGGTCGGCCGCCCAGCTCGAGCCCGTCACGCCCGAGCAGGCCGGTGCCCACCCGACCTGGAATATGGGCCCGATGAACACGCTGAACTCGGCGTCGCTGGTCAACAAAGGCCTGGAGCTGATCGAGACGCACCTGCTGTTCGGCGTGCCCTATGACCGGATCGACGTCGTGGTGCATCCGCAGTCGATCGTGCACTCGATGGTGACGTTCACCGACGGCTCCACGATCGCCCAGGCCAGCCCGCCCGACATGAAGCTGCCGATCTCGCTGGCGCTGGGCTGGCCGGACCGAGTGCCCGGCGCGGCCGCGGCCTGCGACTTCAGCACCGCCTCGACCTGGGAATTCGAGCCGCTGGATGCCTCGGTGTTCCCCGCCGGCGACCTGGCCCGGCACGCCGGGCAGACCGGCGGTTGCCTGACCGCGGTCTACAACGCCGCCAACGAAGAGGCCGCCGAGGCCTTTCTCGCCGGACAGATCCGGTTCCCGGCCATCGTGCGAACAATTGCCGACGTCCTGCACGCCGCGGATCAATGGGCGGCCGAACCCGCTACCGTGGAAGAAGTACTTGACGCGCAGCGCTGGGCACGGCAACGGGCTCGCGAGGCCGTCACACAGGAGGTCGCTTCAATCCGATGATGTTCGCGTTCGGGATTCTGGCGTTCGCGTTGATGATCCTGCTCTCCGTGGCGCTGCATGAGTGCGGCCACATGTGGGTGGCGCGCGCCACCGGGATGAAGGTGCGCCGCTACTTCGTGGGCTTCGGCCCCACCCTGTGGTCGACGCACCGGCCCAACAAGCTCGGCTCCACCGAGTACGGCGTCAAGGCCGTCCCGCTCGGCGGCTTCTGCGACATCGCCGGCATGACGTCGGTGGAGGAGCTCAAGCCCGAAGAGCGCCCCTACGCGATGTTTAAGCAGGACACCTGGAAACGGGTGGCGGTGTTGTTCGCCGGGCCCGCGATGAACTTCGTGATCGGGCTGGTGCTGATCTATTCGATCGCCGTCATTTGGGGGCTGCCCAACCTGCACGCGCCGACCACCGCCGTCGTCGGCGAAACCCAGTGTGTGGCATCGGAAACCGTCAAGGGCAAGCTCGATGACTGCACCGGCCCCGGCCCGGCGGCACTGGCCGGCATCAAGCCCGGCGACGTCGTCCTCAAGGTCGGCGGCACCGACGTGAAGAACTTCGACGAGATGGTCACCGCCGTGCGCAAGGCGTCGGGTCCGACGCCGTTCGTGGTGCAGCGCAACGAAAACGGCACCAGCCGCGAATTCACCACCACCGTCGACGTTGCCCCCGCGCAGCGGTTTGTGATCAAGGAGAAGGGCGCCGAACCGGTGCCCACCAACGTCGGGGCCGTCGGCATCAGTGCCGCGACGTTCCCGCCCACGCAGTACAACGTGCTGACCGCCATCCCCGCCACGTTCACCTTCACCGGTGACCTGGCTGTCGAACTGGGCAAGTCGCTGGCGAAGATCCCGACCAAGGTCGGCGCGCTGGTGCACTCGATCGGCGGCGGCGAGCGCGATCCGGAAACCCCGATCAGCGTGGTGGGCGCCAGCATCATCGGCGGCGACACCGTCGACCACGGGCTGTGGGTGGCCTTCTGGTTCTTCCTGGCTCAGCTGAACTTCGTGCTGGGCGCAATCAACCTGGTGCCGCTGCTGCCGTTCGACGGCGGTCACATCGCGATCGCGTTGTTCGAGAAGTTCCGCAATCTCGTCCGATCGGCGCGCGGCAAGGTCGCCGCGGCGCCGGTGAATTACCTGAAGTTGATGCCTGCCACCTACGTGATCCTGGTCGTGGTGGTCGGCTACATGCTGTTGACCGTCACCGCCGACCTGGTCAACCCGATCCGACTGTTCCAGTAGTCGGCATGAATGTGGAGATGAAGACGTGACTTCGATAGGCCTGGGGATGCCGGCACCGCCCGCCCCCGTCTTGGCGCCGCGCCGCAAGACCCGACAGCTCATGGTGCGCGACGTCGGCGTCGGCAGCGACTCGCCGATCTCGGTGCAGTCCATGTGCACCACCAAGACTCACGACGTCAACTCGACGCTGCAGCAGATCGCCGAACTCACCGCCGCCGGCTGCGACATCGTCCGGGTGGCCTGCCCACGGCAGGAGGACGCCGACGCACTGCCCGAGATCGCCAAGCACAGCAACATTCCGGTGATCGCCGACATCCACTTCCAGCCGAAGTACATCTTCGCCGCGATCGATGCCGGCTGTGCCGCGGTGCGGGTGAACCCCGGAAACATCAAAGAGTTCGACGGCCGGGTCGGTGAGGTGGCCAAGGCGGCCGGCGCGGCGGGCATCCCGATCCGCATCGGCGTCAACGCCGGTTCGCTGGACAAGCGGTTCATGGAGAAGTACGGCAAGGCCACTCCGGAGGCGCTCGTCGAGTCGGCGCTGTGGGAGGCCTCCCTGTTCGAGGAGCACGGCTTCGGCGACATCAAGATCAGCGTCAAGCACAACGATCCTGTCGTGATGGTCGCGGCCTACGAGCAGCTCGCCGAAAAGTGTGATTACCCACTGCATCTCGGGGTGACCGAGGCCGGCCCCGCATTCCAGGGCACCATCAAGTCGGCGGTCGCGTTCGGCTCGCTGCTGTCGCGGGGGATCGGCGACACCATCCGGGTGTCGTTGTCGGCACCGCCGGTGGAAGAGGTCAAGGTCGGCATCCAGATTCTGGAGTCGCTGAACCTGCGGCCCCGCGGGCTCGAGATCGTGTCCTGCCCGTCGTGCGGGCGCGCCCAGGTCGACGTGTACACGTTGGCCAACGCGGTGTCGGC
>JAEZIA010000110.1 GCA_023416315.1 Actinomycetes bacterium | reverse complement strand
TCTACATCGACTACAGCAAGCACCGCGTCACCCGTGAGACGCTGTCGCTACTGGTCGATCTGGCCCGTGCCGCGCATCTGGAAGAGCGCCGTGACGCCATGCTCTCCGGTCAACACATCAACACCTCCGAGGACCGCGCGGTGCTGCACACCGCGCTGCGGTTGCCGCGCGATGCCGAACTGACCGTCGACGGCCAGAATGTGGTCGCCGACGTCCACCAGGTGCTCGACGCGATGGGCGCCTTCACCGACCGGCTGCGCAGCCGCGAATGGACCGGCGCCACCGGCGAGCGGATCAAGACCGTGGTCAACATCGGCATCGGCGGTTCGGATTTGGGCCCGGTGATGGTGTATCAGGCACTGCGGCATTACGCCGACGCCGGCATCTCGGCGCGGTTCGTGTCGAACGTCGACCCCGCCGACCTGGTCGCCAAGCTCGACGGACTCGACCCCGCCACAACGCTTTTCATCATCGCGTCCAAGACGTTCTCGACGCTGGAGACGCTGACCAACGCCACCGCTGCGCGGCGCTGGCTGACCGACGCCCTCGGTGATGCCGCGGTGTCGAAACACTTTGTCGCGGTGTCGACCAACTCCAAGCTCGTCGACAGCTTCGGCATCAACACCGCCAACATGTTCGGCTTCTGGGACTGGGTTGGCGGCCGCTACTCGGTGGACTCGGCGATCGGCCTGTCGGTGATGGCGGTGATCGGCAAGGAGGCCTTCGCCGACTTCCTGTCCGGCTTCCACCTGGTGGATCGCCACTTCGCCAGTGCGCCTTTGGAATCCAACGCACCGGCGCTGTTGGGGCTGATCGGTCTGTGGTACTCCGATTTCTTCGGCGCCGAAACCCGGGCAGTGCTGCCGTACTCCAACGATCTGTCCCGTTTCGCGGCGTACCTGCAACAGCTGACGATGGAGTCCAACGGTAAGTCGGTGAAGGCCGACGGGAGCCCAGTGACCACCCCGACCGGTGAGATCTTCTGGGGCGAACCGGGAACCAACGGTCAGCACGCGTTCTATCAGCTGCTGCACCAGGGCACCCGGTTGGTGCCCGCCGACTTCATCGGGTTCTCCGAGCCCACCGACGACCTGCCCACCGCCGACGGCTCGGGCAGCATGCACGACCTGCTGATGAGCAACTTCTTCGCCCAGACGCAGGTGTTGGCGTTCGGCAAGACGGCCGACGAGATCGCGGCCGAAGGCACACCCGAGAATGTGGTGCCGCACAAGGTCATGCCGGGCAACCGGCCGAGCACGTCGATCCTGGCCAACCGGCTGACCCCGTCGGTGGTCGGGCAGCTGATCGCGCTCTACGAGCATCAGGTGTTCACCGAGGGCGTGATCTGGGGCATCGACTCGTTCGATCAGTGGGGTGTCGAACTCGGCAAGACTCAGGCCAAGGCACTGCTCGGGGTGATCACCAGCGACGGTTCACCGGCCACGCAGACCGACAGCTCCACCGACGAGCTGGTACGCCGGTATCGCGCCGAAAGGGGCAGGGCCCGCTAGGCGAACAGCTTGGTGAGCCGCGTCGGCACGACCTTCATCAGCGCGACCAGCGGGACCCACGGCCAGCCCGGCACGATCGCCCGCCCGGATTCGCGTTCGATGGCGGCGACGATCTTGCGCACACCGGTATCGGTGTCCACCATCAGCATGGTGCTGTTCGACTTCGCCGTCATCTCCGACTCGATGTAGCCGGGTTCGACGACGGTGACAGTGATGGGGCCGGAAGCATATTCGGCCCGCAGCGACTCGCCGAGCGAGGTGAGCCCGGCCTTGCTGGCGGCGTAAGCGGCCTTGACGCCCGGCACTCCGCGGTTGCCCATCACGCTCGACATCAGCACCAGATGCCCGGAACCCGCCGCCGCGAACATCGCGAGCGCGGTCTCGATCTGCACGAGCGCCGCGACCAGGTTGGTCTCGATCGTGGCCTTGTTGGCCCACAGTTTGCCCGACCCGAGCACCGCACCCTTGCCGATGCCCGCGTTGACGATGACCCGGTCGATACCACCGAGTTCCTCGGCGAGGCCGGCGAACACCACGGGCACCCGGTCGTGGTCGTTGACGTCGAGGGCGGCGACCGCGACGGTGATGTCAGGATGCCGCTGCGCCAGTTCGGCCTTCAGCTCGTCGAGGCGGTCGACGCGTCGGGCGCACAACGCGAGGTCACGCCCCTTGGCCGCGAACGCACGGGCCATCCCGGCGCCGAGCCCGGAACTCGCACCGGTGATGAGGATTCTTTGCCGAGTCACCAGGGGAGGCTACTTCAGCAGCCGCGACATCCTTCGGTCGGCCAGCACCTTGCCGCCGGTCTGACACGTCGGACAGTACTGAAAGGACTTGTCGGCGAACGACACCTCGCGCACGGTGTCGCCGCACACCGGGCACGGCAGCCCGGTGCGGGCGTGCACCCGCAGCCCGGATCGCTTCTCCCCCTTCAGCGTTGCCGCCTGCTGCCCGACCGAGCGCTGCACGGCGTCGGTCAGCACCGTGATCATCGCGTCGTGCAGGGCACCCAGTTGCGCGGCGGTGAGCTTGTTCGCCGTCGCGAACGGGGAAAGCTTGGCGACGTGCAGGATCTCATCGCTGTACGCGTTGCCGATCCCCGCGATGACCTTCTGGTCGGTGATCACCGTCTTGATCCGTCCGCCGTGCGGCTTGAGAATCTCGGCGAGCTGTTCCGGCCCGATCTCCAGCGCGTCGGGGCCCAGCGTCGCGATGCCGGGGACCTTGGCCGGGTCGTCGACGATCCACACCGCAAGACGCTTCTGGGTCCCGGCCTCGGTGAGGTCGAATCCGGGCGCCTCGCCGGGGGTTCCGAGGTGCACCCGCAACCCGATCGGCCCCTTGCCCGGTTTGAGCGGGGCGGCGGCGAGCTTGTCGCTCCACTTCAGCCAGCCTGCCCGCGACAGGTGCGTGATCAGCCACAGGTCGCCGGCCCGCATACCGAGGTACTTGCCCCAGCGCGCGGCCGCCGTCACGGGCTGGCCGTGCAACGCCGTCGGCGGTGGGTCGAAGGTCTTGAGCACCGACAGCGCCGCGACGTCGACGCGCCCGACCGTCTGGCCGACCGCATGCCGGCGCAGGTGGTCGGCCAAGGCCTCCACTTCGGGCAGTTCAGGCATGCCTCAAGACTAGAGGAGCTTCTCGATCGTGATCGGCAGCTCGGTGATCCGCTTGCCCGTCGCATTGAACACCGCGTTCGCGATCGCCGCGGGCACCCCCACGATCACGATCTCGCCGAGACCCTTGACGCCGATCGGGTCGGCCACGGTGTCCTGCCCAGGCAGGAACGCAGCGTCGAGCTGCGGCACGTCGGCGTTGACCGGAACCAGATAGTCCGACATGTTCGCGTTCACGATCCGCCCGTCACGGTGGTCGGTTTCGGTAGCTTCCAGCAGTGCCATCCCGATCCCGCCGACCATCCCGCCGATCGCCTGGCTGTGCGCCAACCGGGGATTGATGACGCGGCCCGCGTCGTAGCAGGCGTAGATCCGCCGTACCCGCACCGTCCCGAGTGAGGCGTCGACCGCGACTTCGGCGTACACCGCGCCGTAGGCGTACATCGAGAACCGCTTGTCGGCGTCGTCGGGTGTCCACGTCTGCCGGGAGTCGACGCTGGGCCACCCACGCCTGCGCAGCAGATCCTGATAGCTCTCCCCGCGGCCCGGGTCCGCGGTGGCCGACATCCGACCGCCCACCACCGTGACCTGGTCAGGCCCTAGACCGGACAGCGGCGAGCCGGGATCCACGACGGCGATGCGGATCAGCTTGTCGCGCAGCATATTCCCCGCTGTGAACACCGCGGACCCGACGCTGGCCATGGTCCGGGACCCGGAGTGCGACGGCGCGTTGGGAAAGTTGCTGTCGCCCAGCGCAAAACGGATGCGCTCGACCGAGACACCCACCGCGTCGGCGGCGACCTGACTCATCGACGTGTACGTGCCCGGACCCATGTCGCTGGTCGCCGTCTGGACGTCCACGGTGCCGTCGGCGTTGACCCATGCCAGCACGTCGGCGGCACTCCGGCTGGTGTGATACCCGGCGGCCGCCATGCCCAGCCCGATCAGCTGGTCACCATCACGCACCGAGCCCGGCACATGATTGCGCTGGGCCCAACCGAACTCCGCCGCACCGGCATTCAGGCACTCGGTCAGCCGTCGGGTGGAGAACGGCAGCCCGGAGGTCTGGTCCCGGACGGGTTCGTTGCGCCTGCGCAGCTCGACGGGGTCCATCCCCAGCCGGTGCGCCAGGTCGTCCATCGCGGACTCCAGGGCGAAGGTGCCGGTAACCGCACCCGGGCCGCGCATGTAGGTGGGCAGGTTGACGTCCAGGGGCACCACCCGATACACCGAGCGCATGTTCGGCGAGGTGTACATGAATTTCGGGGAGGCGGTCAGCCCGTCCTCGTAGAGCGCGTATCGCGCTGTCTCCGTGCGCCCTTCGTGGATGATGACGGAGATCTTCCCTGCGCGGTCGGCGCCGATCGCCAGACGTTGCCTACTGGTGGGCCGATAGCCGATCCCGCTGTACATCTGTTTGCGGGTCAACACCAACTTGACCGGCCGATGCAGCTGCCGCGCAGCAAAGGAGGCCAGCAGCTGGTGCGGCCACGTCTGCCCGGCACTGCCGAAGGCCCCGCCGACGAACGGCGAGAGAACCCGGACGTTGCCGACGGCGATCCCGTGCGCTTTGGCATGTGCGGCCTGGGCGGCCACGATCGACTGCACCTTGTCCCACACGGTGAGCCGGTCGCCGTCCCAGCTGGCCACCGTGGCAGGCAGTTCCATCGGGTTGTGATGGTTGCGCGCGATGCTGTACCGGCTGTCGGAGACCACCGTCGCGGTGCGCAGCGCCCCGTCCGGGTCACCGCGCGAATAGTCCTTCTGGTTGCGGCCGGATTGCGGAACGGCCTGCGCCGCATCGATGTCCGTCAGCTGCGGCGCCTGCACATAGTGGACGTGGACCGCGGTGGCGCCATGCGTCGCCGCCTCGAGTGTCTCGGCCACCACGACTGCGACGGGCTGGCCGAAGAAGGCGATCTTGGCGGGGTCGAACGGCAAAGTGACGGTGGAGAAATCGGTCAGCACCGTGAGCACGCCCGGATGCCGACGCGCCTCGGTGCTGTCGATCTTGTCCACGCTGCCCGCGGCCACGGTGCTGCACACCAGCACCGCGTAGGCCAGACGGGGAGTCGGGTTGTCGGCGGCGTAGCGGGCGCGGCCGGTCACCTTCGCGATACCGTCGACCCGGGCCAGGGGTTGTCCGACCACGGCCGCCGCGGTACGAAACGGGCGGGTCACGGTAGGCCCGCCACGGTCGCGAGTTGACGTTCGACCGTCCGGCGGACGAGTTCGACCTTGAACCCGTTGTCCGACAGTGGTTTCGCTCCGTCCGCGGCGTGCGCGGCCGCGAGGGCCCAGAGTGCGGGAGTCACCGGCCGGCCGATCACCGCGTGTTCGACCGCGGCCAGCCGCCACGGAACGGTGGCCACTCCCCCGACGGCGACGCGCGCCGCCCGCACCACACCGCCGGCGATGTCGAGACCCACCGCCGCCGAGGTCAGCGCGAATTCATACGACTGCCGATCGCGGACTTTCAGATAGCCCGACCGGCGCATCGACGCACCGGCAGGAACCTCGACGGCCACGATCAGTTCACCCGGCCGCAGGTCGTGCTCAATCTGCGGCGTCGATCCCGGGAGACGGAAGAACTCTGCGATCGGGATGCGGCGCTCGCCACCGCCGTCCCTGGCGATCACCACGGCGTCGAACGCCATCAAGGCAACCGCCAGGTCGGACGGATGCGTCGCCACGCACTGGTCACTGGCACCGAGGATCGCGTGCGTGCGGTTGTGCCCGCCGATGGCCGCGCAACCGCTGCCCGGGCTGCGCCGGTTGCAGGCCGCGGACACGTCCCGGAAGTACAGGCACCGCGGCCGCTGCATCACGTTGCCGCCGATCGAGGCCATGTTGCGCAGCTGCGCGGAGGCGCTGAGCTCCAAAGCCTGTGCGATGGCTGGGAATTCCTGCCGCACCACTGGGTCGGCGGCCACCTCGCTCATGCGGGCCAGCGACCCGATCCGCAGTCGGCCGTCCCGGTGCTCGATCTCGCGGTACGGCAGCGCGTTGATGTCCACCACTGCGCTCGGGCGCTCGACCGTCTCGCGCATGAGATCGACCAGGGTGGTACCGCCCGCGATGTAGCGCGCGCCGGTCTGTCCGGCGGCCAGGGCCGCCTTCTCGTCCTCGGCGCGACTGAAGGTGAATGGCAGCAACGGTTACGCTTTCTTGGCTGCCTTCGACACCGCCGCAACGATGTTGGTGTACGCGCCGCATCGGCAGATGTTGCCGCTCATCCACTCTCGGACTTCGGCATCCGATCCGGTGTGCCCCTCGTCGATGCAGCCGACTCCGGACATGATCTGACCGGACGTGCAGTAACCGCATTGGAACGCATCGGTGTCGATGAAGGCCTGCTGCAGCGGATGCAGGCGATCCCCGTCGGCGAGGCCCTCGATGGTGCGAATCTCGGCACCATCGTGCATGACCGCCAGCGTCAGGCAGGAATTGATCCGTTTGCCGTCGAGCAGGATCGTGCACGCACCGCACGCACCCTGATCGCAACCCTTCTTGGTACCGGTCAGCCCGAGGTCTTCGCGCAGCATGTCCAGCAGCGATGTCCTGGTGTCGACCGCGACGTCGACCGGCTGGCCGTTGACCCGCATGTGCAGGGGCGCCGTACTTTCCGTGGTTTCGTCGGATTCACAGCCCGCCAACAGCGGAGCCGCAGCCACCGCACCGCTCACCGCGAAAGATGCGCCGACGAACGTCCGCCGATTCAACTCAAACCGCACCGCCGCGAGCGTACGCCGCGATGCTGTCAGCGCCGGTCGGCGTCCTTCAACGGCAGCGAGAACAGCCAGCCGACGATCGACAGCACGATCGCCGCCCAGATGGCGGTCCACCAGAAGTGGTCGATCTGCAGCCCCCAGTGGGTGGTGTGCTCGGTGATCCACGCGGTGATCCACAACATCAACGCGTTGATCACGATGTGGAACAACCCGAGCGTCAGGATGTACAGCGGTATCGACAGGATCTGCACGACGGGCTTGACGATCGCGTTCACCACGCCGAACACGATCGCGACGACCAGAACGATGCCCACCCGCTGCAGCGCCGTATCACCGCCGATGAAGCTGACACCGGGCACGATCAGTGTCACCACCCAGAGCGCCAGCCCGGTCACTGCGGCGCGCAGGAGAAACGGTCCCATACCGGAATCCTCCCAGACGGCGAACTACGCCCGCAGCAGATAGATGTCCATGATCCAGCCGTGTTGCGCGCGCGCCTCGGCGCGCACCGCGGCGATGCGCTCGCCGACGTCGCCGACCTGGCCTGACATCAGCAGTTCATCGTTGGTGCCGAGGTAGGCACCCCACCAGATCCGGGTCTGCGGTGGGCAGCTCAAGAACGAGCAGTCCCCGTCGAGCATCACCACCGCCGAACCCATCAGCCCAGTGGCGCGCAGCTGCCGCCCGGTGGTGATCAGCACGGGTTCGCCGACGTCGTTGAGTGGAATGCGATGCCGCGCGGTCAGCGCCTGGATCGCGGTGATCCCGGGGATGACGTCGAAATCCAGTTCGACGTGCCGGGCGACCTGATCGAGGATCCGCAGGGTGCTGTCGTACAGCGATGGGTCGCCCCAGGCCAGGAAGGCGCCGACGCCGTCGGGCCCGAGCTCGGCTTCGATCGCCTCGGCCCACAGCCGCGCACGCGCCGAGTGCCAGTCGGCGACGGCCTGGGTGTAGTCACCATCGGCGGCACGTTTGGGGTCCGGAAGTGCGACGAACCGGTAACCCGGCTCGGTGATGAACCGCTCGCAGATGTGCCTGCGCAGCCCGACGAGATCGCTCTTGGCCTCGCCCTTGTCCATCGCGAAGAACACGTCGGTGTCGTTGAGCGCCCGGACGGCCTGCGCGGTCACATAGTCGGGGTCGCCGGCGCCGATGCCGATGACGTGGATGGTGCGCACAGCGGGAAGCCTAACGAAGACGCCGCAGCACCATCGGCGCCAGGAGTGCCACCGCGAAGCAGCCGCCGAACACCCCGGACACCAGCAGCGGGAGCCGGCCGTCGGCCCCCCACAGCAGTCCGGCCCACAGCCCGGCGCCCAGCACCGCGAAACCACTGGCGCCCTGGAACACTCCCTGCGCGCTGCCCTGGCGCTCGGCGCCGACAAGCGAAGAGATCCACGCCTTGCCGACGCCGTCGGTGCAGGCGGTGAACATCCCGTACGCCGCGATCAACAGCCAGGCCGCAACCGGGTCGGTGGTCAGCCCGAGGCCGATGTAGCCGACCGCGAAGAACACCAGCCCGACACCGAACACCGCGGGCCGGGGCAGCCGGTCGGCCAGCACGCCGGCCGGGTAGCTGCCCAGCGCATACACCAGGTTGTACCCGACGTAGGCCAAGATCACCTCGACGACACCGAAGCCGATCTCGTTGAGCCGCAACAGCAGAAGCGCATCGGGGAAGTTGACCGCACCGAAGGCGACCAGCAGCCCGGTCACTCGCCAGTACCGCCGGGGCAGATGACGAACGCCTTGAAACACCGATCGCCGTGTCCCCCGTGCGACGGCTCGCCTCGGTTCGCGCACCAACGCCACGAGCGCGACAGAGAGCACCGCGGGGACGATAGCGATGTACAACAGCGGCGCGATGTGGTGATCCAGCAGTTCGTAACCGGCCAGCCCGAGCAACGGACCGACCACGGCGCCGAGGGTATCCATGGTGCGATGAAAGCCGAACACCTTGCCGCGCAACGCTGAGTCCACGCCGTCGACCAGCAGCGCATCACGCGGTGCGCCGCGGATTCCCTTGCCGAGCCGATCGACCACCCGGCCGGCCAGCACACCCGGCCACGCACCTGCCACCGCGATGATGACCTTGCCCAGCGCGGCCATCCCGTAACCCGTTGCGATCAACGGGCGTTTGGCGAACCGGTCGCCGAGCGGGCCGGCCGCGAACTTGGTCATCGATGCCGCACCCTCGGCGGCGCCTTCGATGGCCCCGACCACCGACGGCGGCGCGCCGAGCACCGCGGTCAGGTAAATCGGGAGCAGCGGATACAGCAGCTCACTGGCGGCGTCCTGGAGGAACGACACCGCCGAGAGCACCCGGACGTTGCGGGTCAGCCAGGACGCCATTTAGGCCGATTATGTATCACCGCCCCGGTAGCATCGCGGCGGTGTCGACGTTCAACGGCCTCCCCGCCCATGTGCTGTTCGTCCACTTCATCGTGGTGTTGGCACCGCTGACCGCGGTCTTGGCGATCCTGTGCGCGGTGTGGCCCGCAGCGCGGCAGCGGCTGGTCTGGCTGGTGGTGGCGCTCTCGGTGATCACTGCGGTGCTCACGCCATTGACCACCGAGGCCGGTGAGTGGCTCGAGCATCGGGTTGGCGGCTCACCGGCGGTGCGCGCCCACGCCGAGCTCGGCGACACGATGATCTACTTCTCGCTGGCACTTCTGGTGGCAGCGGCGCTGCTGGCCGTGTGGCAGGTGAGCGCCGAACGCGGCCGGTCGCTGTCCACGGTGTTGACCGTCACCGTCGCGGTGTTCGTGGTGGTGGCCGGCGTCGCCACGGTCGTGCAGGTGTACCGCATCGGCGATTCCGGCGCGACAGCCACCTGGGGCCAGCTCGGTTAGTTCGGGTCCTGGTGTGTGACAGCCCGGTAGCCGCGGGCACCGGCGCGGTCCACGGCGGCCCGGACCACACCGAACAACAGCCCCTGCAGTGCCGCGGCCAGTAACGCCTCCCGGCCGGAACGGTTGAGGTCCTTGGGATCCGGCGGGCCTTCATCCGAATCGCTGACCCGCTTCCAGACTTGCGAGAACAGCGCGCCGGCCAGCAGGCCGCCGCCCACGCTGGTACCGATCGACAGGGGCAGGTACATCGCCTTCGAGATCGCACTCATCGCCACTCCTCAGGTCAGCTCCGCTTCCCGCAGTCCTTCCCGGTGCCCGGCGGCATCAAACCCGTTCAGCTGTGCAGTGTGACGCTCGGTGACTCCCCGAATTCGACGCGGTAGACCTGGCTGAAGCGTCCGGTATGGGCGAAGCCCCAGCGGGTGGCAATCGCGGCCACCGTGTCACTGGATGGGTCGGCGGCCAGCAGATCTCGGTGGGCGCGCTCCAGTCGGACCCGGCGCAGATACGCCATCGGCGTGATGTCGAGATGCCTGCGGAACATGTACTGGACGGCGCGCGGCGTGATGTTGATGGCGCCGGCGATGTCGGCCATCGTGATATCGCGCGCACAGTTGGCTCCGATGAAGTCGATCGCGTTGCGCAACACCGGCGCGGACACCTGCGGTTGCTGAACTTCGTTGTCGGCGTAGGTATTCGGGAAAACATGCAACAGCGTCGATGCCAGCAGCCGGATCGCCCCGCCCACTATCAGCGGCGCGTGGTCTGGATTTGGCATGCCCCGCAGGGTCGCGGTGACGTAGTCGACGGTCGTCTGCCACTGTACGGCCGCCGCCGCGGAGCGGGGCCGCCCCGACGTGAAACGAACCGCGGGCGCACCGTCGGACTGCGGATCGCCGGTGATCGTCCGCAGTGCCTCCGGCCGCAAGGCGGCCAGCGCCAGCTCGGCGTCGACGGTCTGGGCCCAGCATGGCCTGCCGGGCCGGACCGCCAGCACCACATCGCCGGTGCCGCAGCGTTCGGCGCGCGCGGTGCTGCCGACCTGCACCGAGCCTGCCGTCACGCGGGTGACGAGATAACACGAACTCTGCGCCACTTCGAACTCCAGGGTGCGCGGCAGTTCGGCCGTCGTGACGCTGGCATCGCCGATCACCATTTGCGACATCTGGATCGGATGGTCGGGGTCAAGGCCGTTGATGCGGCCATGCGCACCCCACGCGGTCTGGAAGAACCTGGCCGCCGCATCGGGGTCGGCGGAAGTACAGGTGGTGCAATTCGGGTGCACGCCCAAAAGAGCTGTGATCGTCAGTCCTGACTTCGAACGGCGGCTCAAGCCACCGAGACGACACGCAGAATGCATGCGGCGTTCGCCATGAGGTCCTATGGCCCGAGCATTGTTCTCAGCTCTGCGGGAAGCCTACTCCGTGGCCCAACAATGCGAGAGCGTCGCGGTTGTGGACGCTCAGATCGGGTAGTGCAACACCTATGACACTGCGGCCCGAGCGCTCGGGCAGGCTCCTGGGCGTCGTTGCCGTCGGAGCGTCAGCGGGCGGAGTGGAAGCGTTGATCCGGTTCGCCGGGCGATGCAGCCGGATCGGCGGATGGAATTGGAGAACCGGATCGCGATGGCCCCCACTTGTCGACGGCAGAGGATTGCGACCGGCCACGCCTGGACGGCCGACGCCGTGCTGCGCGCTCGCGATCATGAAATCGAGCGGGCATTGTGGACGGCGATACGAAGCCTCGAAGAGAAGGCGAAACTGTCCCGTAAGCTCGCGGAGCGGATCGGTGCCACCAGCCTGGGCGCGGTACATGCCTCCGCAGCGGAGGAAGCCGAGCGCGCCATGACCGTCCTGAGCAAGCACCTCGCCGAGCCCATCCCGCCGCCGGGAGGCCACCTTGACGAATGACCAGATACACAGTCGGGTCGATCTCCTCGATGGCGGCGTCACACTCCTGACCGTCGCGGGCACGCTGGACGGGGTCACCTACCGTCCGCTGCGCGACCTCATCGTGAAAGCCGCGCTCGAGGAACCACGCGCGGTCATCATCGACATCAACGATCTCGCCGTGCCGGCCGAGAGCGCGCTGGCGGTGTTCACCAGCGCCCGATGGCACGTCGCCCGCTGGCCCGACGTGCCGCTGTTGCTGGTCTCCGGTACTGAACGCGGACGAAATATGTTGCGTCGCAACGGTATAACTCGTTATGTCCCTGCCTATGTCACCGTGCGGGAAGCGACCGAGGCCGCGGCCGCGCACAGCTTTCCCGGCCGCAAACGCGCCAGGGTCGAGCTGGAGCCGGATGCGCCCAGTGTCGTCCTGTCCCGCGAGCTGGTGGCCGAGTGGCTGGCCGATTGGTCCCGCTCGGAGCTCACGCCGGCGGCCAACGTTGTGGTCACCGCGCTGGTGGAGAACGCAGTCCGGCACGCTGGCGGGGCGACCGCGCTACGGCTGGAGATCAAGGACGACGAGCTGACGGTGGCGGTCGAGGACAACAGCGTCATTCCCGCGAGATTCCGGGAAAACGCGCTCGGCAGAAGCGAGCTGTCCAGCCTGAAAATCGTCGACGCCGTGTGCCGTTCCTGGGGCTGCAGCCCCACCGCGACCGGCAAGGTGGTGTGGTGCGTCGTCGGCCCGGAGAACACTTTGTGACGAGGTAATGTTGCGATCCGCGGGTATCGGTGCCGGCGGATGGATGGACATGGTCGAGCAGACGGACGAGGCTTTCGAGCACCTCCTCGTTTATCTGCGCGACGCGCGCGGCTTCGATTTCACCGGCTACAAACGCGCGTCGCTGATGCGCCGGATCCGCCACCGGATGGCTCAAATCGGTTGCGAATCGTTCGAGAATTACCTCGACGTGCTGCAGGCCCATCCGGACGAGTTTGCGGCGCTGTTCGACACGGTCTTGATCAACGTCACCACGTTCTTCCGCGATATCGAGGCCTGGGATGTCATCCGCGATGACGTCATCCCGCGCATTTTGGCCGAACGGGCCCCCGGTGAGTCGATTCGGGTGTGGAGCGCGGGCTGCGCCTCCGGCCAGGTGGCCTACACGCTGGCAATGCTGTTGGCCGAGGCGCTGGGTCAGGACGACTTCCGGCAGCAGGTGAAGATCTACGCCACCGACGTCGACGAAGACGCCCTGACCGAGGCACGCGCCGCCACCTACGACGCCAAGGCCGTGGAATCGGTACCGCCGGAACTGCTGACGAAGTACTTCGAGCAGCTCAACGGGCGCTACGTCTTCCGCAAGGATCTGCGGCGCGCCGTGATCTTCGGCCGCAACGACCTGGTGAAGGATGCCCCGATCTCCCGGGTCGACCTGCTGGTGTGCCGCAACGCGCTGCTGTACCTGAACGCCGACACGCAACGGAATGTGCTGGGGCGGTTGCACTTTGCGCTGGCTCCCAATGGCACGCTGTTCCTGGGTCACGCCGAGATGCTGCTCAGCCATACCGACCGGTTCACCCCGCAGGACATGAAGAACCGGATCTTCCGCAAGACCCTCGGCAACTGCGTACCTCCTGACCCGGTCGCACAGCCGGCCGCAGCGCTGGATCGGTACGGTGAGCTCAACGGGCTGACACCGATCCGCGAACTCGCATTCCAAACCAGCCCGGTCGCCCAATTGGTCGTGACCGGCGAGGACACCGTCGCGATGATCAACCAGCGGGCGGAGTCCACCTTCGGCCTGTCCGGCAGGGACATCGGCCGGCTGCTGCGGGATTTGGAGATCTCCTATCGGCCGGTGGAGTTGCGGGCCTACATCGAGCAGGCGAAGGTCGAACGCCGTCCGGCGCGCATTCAGGATGTCGAGTACCAGCGACCGGGCAGCGATCCGGCGTGGTTCGAGATTCACATCAACCCGTTGGTCGACACCGACAACGGTCTACTCGGCGTGTCGATCGTGTTCTTCGATGTGACAGCCACCCGCGGACTGCTCGACAAGTTGGTGGACAGCAACCGGCAACTCGAAGCCGCCTACGGCGAATTGCAGTCCACGGTCGAGGAATTGGAGACCACCAACGAGGAATTGCAGTCCACGGTGGAGGAGCTCGAGACCACCAACGAGGAATTGCAGTCCACCAACGAAGAGCTCGAGACGATGAACGAGGAGCTGTAGTCCAGCACGGCCGAACTCGACGAGGCCCGCGGGTTGATGGACCGGGAGATGCGCGTGGTGCTGTGGGACCGCGGCCTTAGCCCGGCGAGTGCACGGGCCGGTCGGCGGCTTGCGTGCTCACGCGCGCCGGCGTTCGGCTTCGACCAGCTGTCTGGCCACGTCGACGACCGGTGTGTTCGAGCTCTGCGAAAGCCGCTTCAGCAGCTCGAAAGCCTGCACCGCGTCGATGCCGAAGCGTTCCATGACCATGCCTTTCGCCTGCCCGATGAGGTCCCGGCTGGCCAGCGCGCTGCGGAACTCGTGGTCGCGGCGCAGCAACCGCCAGGCCAACGCCGCGTGGGTGGCATAGACGACGCCGATCTCGACCGCGGCCTCGTCGAACACGTTCGGCTGGTCGGCATAGAAGTTGAGCGTGCCCATCGTTTTGTGGTCGGCGAACATCTGGAAACAGAGCAGCGAGCGGATCGGGGTATGGGCGACCGCGCCGAGCCGGTATTGCGGCCAGCGGTGGTCGGCACCGAGATCGCGCACGTGGATCACGCTCTGCTCCCATGCCGCGGACAGACAGGGACCCTGGCGGTGGAGTTGTTGCAGCTCGTCGAGCGTGGTGACGTGATAGTGGGTCGCCGACGCGGTGGTCACCTCGCCGCCGCGCTGGGAGATCGTGATGCCCGCGTAGTCCGCGCCGGGCATCACCTTGAGCGCCGCCTTGGTCAGTTCGCCCAGCGACAGTTCGCCGTTGGGATCCTCACTGCCGCGCAGCGATCTCATCGAGTCGGCAAGCACCGCCAACTCGGCATCTGACGCACGTCCCCAACTCATCGCTCGCCCTTATTTCACCCCGGTCCCCCGACCCGGATGTCGCCATTCTTCCATGTGGCGGCGGTTCGGTCAGGTTGACAACCGAAACCCCCTCCTCGACAGGTAGAACACGTTCTACTATCGCGGGCATGCGATTCACCTACGCCGAGGCGATGATCGATCCGAGTTTCTATCTGCCGCTCGCGAAGGCCGTGGAGGCGGCCGGCTACGACGCCATGACGATTCCGGACAGCGTGGCTTATCCGTTCGAGTCGGATTCCACCTATCCCTACACGCCGGACGGCAATCGGGAATTCCTGGACGGCAAGCCGTTCATCGAGACATTCCTGCTGACCGCGGCGCTCGGCGCTGTCACCGAGCGACTGAAGTTCAACTTCTTCGTCCTCAAGCTGCCGATCCGGCCGCCGGCCCTGGTGGCCAAGCAGGCCGGTTCACTGGCCGCGCTGATCGGCAATCGAGTCGGACTCGGCGTCGGTACCAGTCCATGGCCCGAGGATTACGAGCTGATGGGCGTGCCGTTTGCCAAGCGCGGCAAGCGAATGGACGAATGCATCGAGATCATTCGCGGACTCACCACGGGCGACTACTTCGAGTTCCATGGCGAGTTCTACGACATCCCGAAGACCAAGATGACGCCGGCGCCGAGTGAACCGCTGCCGATCCTGATCGGTGGGCACGCCGACGCGGCGCTGCGCCGGGCCGCCCGCAACGACGGCTGGATGCACGGCGGCGGCACCGAGGACCTCGACGAGCTGCTGGTCAAGCTCAACCGGTACCGCGAAGAGGAAGGGACGACCGGGCGGCCCTTCGAGATTCACGTCATCTCGCTCGACGCGTTCACCGTCGACGGCGTGAAACGCCTGGAAGACAAGGGCGTTACCGACGTAATGGTCGGCTTCCGGATCCCTTACATCAAGGGACCCGACACCGAGCCGCTGGACACCAAGATCCGCAACCTGGAGACGTTCGCGGAGAAGGTCATCGCAAAGGTCAACCCCTAGAGCGGATCCCACCTCGGCGCCCGCTTTTCGCGGTGGGCCAGCGCCGCTTCGCGTGGATTGTTGGTGAAGCCGGTCAGGATCTGCGTGCGGTTCTCAATCTCCTTGGCGTGCCGCAGGCTTGGCGCGTCCAGAGCGGCGTTGAGACCGGTCTTGGTCTGCCACACGCCGAACGCGTTGTTGGCGGCGATGCTGCGCGCCATCTCCAGGGCCACATCGGCGAGCTTGTCCTGCGGCACCACCTCGTGCGCCAACCCGATCCGGTAGGCCTCGTCGGCGTCAATGATCCGACCGGTGAGCATCAATTCCCGGGCCGCGCCTGCGCCGACGATCTTCGGCAGCAGATAACTGGTGCCCATGTCCAGCGACGAGAACCCGGCCTTGATGAACACCGAACCGAAGCGCGCCGCCTCCGAGGCGATTCGGATGTCGCAGTGCAACGCGTAGGCGAGTCCGCCACCCACGGCCACGCCGTTGACCGCGGCGACCACCGGGATGGGCAGTTCGTAGAGCCGGGTCAGCTGGTCGGCGAGCCGGACCTGCGCGTCGTAGGTGGTCTTGAACTGCGCGGCGGCCGGTTCGGTCCAGGGCTCACCGGTTCCGCTGAGGTCGGCACCCGCGCAAAATCCGCGGCCCGCGCCGGTGAGGATCGCGACCCGGTACCTCCACGAGCTGAGCTGGTCGAGCGCCTCGTCCACCCCGTCCATCAGGGCCCCGTCGATCGCGTTGAGCAGGTTCGGACGGTTCAGCGTGACCTTGACGATCCCGTCTTCGAGTTCCTCGAACTCCACAGCAGCCATGGCGTGCACGTTAGCGGTGGCCGTGCATCGGGTATAGGGCCGCCCATGGCAACCGTTGATGTATCCGTGCCTTCCGAGGTGTCCTCGCAGCATGCGTGGAAGCTGGCGTCGGACCTGAGCCGCTTCGACGAGTGGATGACGATCTTCGCGGGCTGGCGCGGGCCGGTGCCGGAGACGATCGGCGAAGGCACCGAGGTGGCGTCGTTGATCAAGGTGAAGGGCTTCCGCAACACCATCCACTGGAAAGTCACCACCTACGACGAGCCCCACACGATCGAGCTGACCGGCGCCGGCTGGCCGGCGATCAGGATCTGCATCACGATGAAGGTCACCGACGTCCAGGATCGCACCTGTTTCCACCTGATCGCCGATCTGTCCGGCGGGGTGCTCAATGGGCCGGTCGGACGCTTGGTGGCCAAGGTGCTGGAGTCCGATGTGCGCAAATCGGTGTCGAATTTGGCCGCGCTGGCCTGATAGCTGACGCCTGTCCCACCGCGCCGCGCTACCGTGCTTACACCCAATGACGGGAGGAGGCCGGGATGGGCGGGTATCGCCAACTGTTCGACGCAAGTGTCGCCAACCCAGGTGAGTTCTGGGCGCAGGCCGCCCAGGCGGTCACCTGGACGTGTGCGCCGCAGCGCATCCTCGATGACAGCAACCCGCCGTTCTACCGGTGGTTTCCTGACGCCGAGCTCAACACCTGCGCCAACGCGCTGGACCGGCACATCGACGAGCGCGGCGACCAGGCCGCGCTGATCTACGACTCACCCGTCACCGGCACGCAACGGGTGTTCACGTATCGCGAATTACTGGACCACACAGCACGATTCGCGGGGGCCCTGCAGAACCTGGGCGTCGGCAAGGGCGACCGCGTGGTGCTGTACATGCCGATGATTCCCGAGGCTGTGATCGCGATGCTGGCCTGCGCGCGCCTGGGCGCGGTGCATTCGGTGGTGTTCGGCGGGTTCGCCGCCCACGAGCTGGCCACCCGCATCGACGACGCCGAGCCGGCCGTGATCGTCTCGGCGTCGTGCGGTATCGAGCCGACCCGGGTGGTGCAGTACAAACCGATGCTGGATCAGGCGCTGGAACTGTCCACCCACAAGCCGGCGGCCTGCGTGATCGTTCAACGCGACCGGCACCGCTGCGATCTCGTCGCGGGCCGGGACGTGGACTGGGCGGAGGTGACGGCCGCCGCCGACCCCGTCGACCCGGTGCCGGTGGCCGCCACCGACCCGCTGTATGTGCTGTACACCTCCGGCACCACGGGCAAGCCCAAGGGCATCGTCCGCGACAACGGGGGCCACGCCGTCGCGCTGCTGTGGAGCATGCGCCACATCTATGACATCGATCCCGGTGACGTGTTCTGGGCGGCGTCGGATGTCGGGTGGGTGGTCGGCCACTCCTACATCGTCTACGCACCGCTGCTGGCCGGCGCCACGACCGTGCTCTACGAGGGAAAGCCCATCGGCACACCGGATCCCGGCGCATTCTGGCGGGTGGTGTCCGAGCACGGCGTCAAAGCCTTGTTCACCGCACCGACCGCGATCCGGGCGATCCGCAAGGAGGATCCGGACGCCTCGCATGCTCGTCGCTACGACCTGTCATGCCTGAAGTACCTGTTCCAGGCCGGCGAGCGGCTGGACCCGGACACCTACGAGTGGGCGTCGGAGAAACTCGGTGTGCCCGTCGTCGACCACTGGTGGCAGACCGAGACCGGCTGGGCGATCGCCGCCAATCCGATGGGGGTGCAACATCTTCCGCTCAAGGCGGGCTCGCCTACGGTGCCTATGCCGGGCTACGACGTGCAGATCCTGCGGGTGGACGGCACTCGCTGCGAGCCGAACGAGGAAGGTGCGATCTGCATCAGCCTGCCGTTGCCACCGGGAACGCTGCCAACGCTGTGGGGTGATGACGCCCGCTACGAGGCGTCGTACCTGTGTGAGCACCCCGGCTACTACCTCACCGGCGACGGCGGCTACCTCGACGAGGACGGCTATCTGTTCGTGATGGGCCGGATCGACGACGTGATAAACGTTGCGGGACATCGATTGTCGACGGGGTCGATCGAGGCGGTGCTGGCCGCGCATCCCGCGGTGGCCGAGTGCGCCGTGATCGGGGTGGCCGATGAGATCAAGGGCCAGGTGCCGCGCGGCTTCGTGGTGCTGAAGTCGGGCGCGTCGGCCGAGGGACTGGCCGAGGAGTTGGTGAAAGCGGTGCGCGACGAGATCGGCGCGGTGGCCTGCTTCCGGGTGGTCGACGTGGTGCCCGCGCTGCCGAAAACCCGGTCCGGCAAGATCCTGCGCAAGACCATGCGCGGGCTCGCCCATGGCAAGGACGAGCCGGTGCCGTCGACGATCGAGGACCCGACGGTGCTGGAGACGCTGAAGCCGATCCTGCGGGGTTAGGCGTTGACCGTCACCGTCGACGAATTCCGGATCGCCGACCCGCCCGACGCCTGGCGAGCGGCGGGGTTCAGGGTGGACCCCGACGATGTCTGCCGGGTCGGCGACGTGCGGGTTCGACTGGTAGGGCGCGATCTCGGCACCGGCATCGTCGGGTGGACCCTGCGGGGGCTGCAGTCCGACGATCCGATCGACGGTATCCCGACCCTGCGGTCTGCTGTCGTGCCCGCCACCCCGGCCGGGCACGCCAACGGTGTGATTTCGATAGATCACGTGGTGCTGTTGTCCCCCAACCTATCTCGCACGGTCGATGCGCTGGCTGCTATCGGGTTGCAACCCCGGCGGCAGCGCGACGCCGAGCTCGGTGGCCGGGCGATGCGGCAGGTCTTCTTCCGGCTCGGCCCGGTGATCCTCGAGGTGGTCGGCGCGCCGGACGCGGCCCAGGACGGTCCGTCGTCGTTGTGGGGGATCACCTACGTGGTCGGCGACATCGACGCCACAGCGGAGTTCTTCGGCGACCGCACACTGCCGGTGAAGGCCGCCGTGCAGCCGGGCCGCCGGATCACCACACTGCGGCACCGCGATCTGGGCATGTCGGTCCGGACAGCGATGATTTCGCCGCCTATTCTCAGCCGATGACCGATGTGGTTGTCATCCACACCGACGGCGGCTGCCGGCCCAATCCCGGCCCGGGCGGCTGGGGCGCGGTGCTGCGGATGCGGGAGCACGTCCGCGAGATGTGCGGCGGCGAGGCCGGCGCGACGAGCAACAACCGCATGGAGCTGACCGCGCCGATCATGGCGCTGGAGGCCCTCACCCGGTCGGTGACGGTGAATCTCTATACCGACAGCACGTACGTCCGCAACGGGATCACGAAGTGGGTGTCCGGGTGGGAGCGCAACGGCTGGATGACGGCCGCCAAGCAGCCGGTGAAGAACGTCGACCTGTGGCAGCGGCTTCAGCTCGCGTGCTCGCGGCACAGCGTCGAGTGGTTCTGGGTGAAGGGCCATTCGGGCGTCGCCGACAACGAGTTGGCCGACCAGTTGGCGACGCGGGGGCTGCAGGAGGCGGTCGCCGCGGCGGCAGTTCTTGTCAGGGTGTCGCAGTAGTCTTTCGAACATGAGTTCGATTGAGGTGGGCCGCGAGGCGCTCACCGCTGCGGTCGACTCGCTGGCCGGCCTGGACTTCACCGCACTCGCTCCGCCGGAGCGGTTCGCGGTGCTGGAGTGGATCGAAACCC
>JAEZIA010000011.1 GCA_023416315.1 Actinomycetes bacterium | reverse complement strand
TCAGGGTCGCAGTGTGTGTGGTGAGGCACTTGGCTTGAATCGGTGCCTTCCGGCCAGGTAGCTCAGTTGGTACGAGCGTCCGCCTGAAAAGCGGAAGGTCGCCGGTTCGATCCCGGCCCTGGCCACTTCAGTTTCGTTCCGGCCCGGTGATGGCCGTTCCCCTCTCCTCCACATCGGTTTCCGGGGACGTCCCGCGACTCTTGCCGTATGTCTTACAGTTGACACGACTTGAGCGAACCCGCGCGAGCGTTCACAGGAGGCCGGATGTCGGAAAGTGCTGCGCAGCGGGCGGTTGTCGTCGGTGGGGCGTCGGGGATCGGCTGGGCGGTGGCCCAGGAATTGGCCGCCACCGGGCGGCAGGTCACCATCGCCGACCGCAACGCCGACGGTGCCGCCGCACGGGCCGCCGAGCTCGGCGCGCCGCACGATGCCGCCGGGGTCGACGTCACCGACGAGGCCAGCGTCGCGGCGCTGTTCGACCGCACCGGCGAGGTCGACATCGTCGTCAACACCGCCGGTTTCGGCGGCTTCGGCCGGATCACCGAACTCGCGGTCGAGGACTTCAGGGCGATCGTCGACTGCTGCCTCACCGGCGGGTTCATCGTGATGAAGCACGCCGGCTGCCGGCTGCGCGACGGCGGCTCGCTGGTCTCGATCACCTCACTCAACGCCCGCCTCGCCGCGCCCGGCATGAGCGCCTACTGCTCGGCCAAGGCCGGACTGGCGATGCTGACCCAGGTCGCCGCACTCGAACTCGGCCCGCGCGGAATCCGGGTCAACGCCGTCTCGCCGGGCTTCGTCCACACGCCGCTCACCGAACTGGTGACGATGGCCGACGGCGTCCTCGAGGACTACATCGAGAACACCCCGCTCGGGCGGGTCGGCGTCCCGCAGGACGTCGCCGAAGCGGTGTTGTTCCTCTGCTCGGATCAGGCTTCGTGGCTCACCGGCGAGGTCCTCGACCTCAACGGCGGCGCTCACCTCAAGCGGTACCCGGATGTGCTCGCGCACGTCGATCGGATGGCCTCGGCGTGACGCGGTTTCGCGGCAAACAGGCTCTGGTCACCGGGGCCGGTTCGGGAATCGGCGCGGCGCTGTGCCGGGCGCTGGCCGACGCCGGTGCCGACGTGCTCTGCACCGACATCGACGGCGCGGCCGCCGAGCGGACCGCCGCGTCGTTGAGCCGACCGGGGACCGCCTCGCCCCTGGATGTCACCGACGCCGAGGCCGTTGCGCAGGCGGTCGACGGCGTCGTCGAGCGGGCCGGCCGCATCGACCTGTTGTTCAACAACGCCGGCATCACCTGGGGCGGCGACACCGAACTGCTCACGCTGCAGCAGTGGAACAGCATCATCGACGTCAACATCCGCGGAGTCGTGCACGGTGTGCATGCCGCCTACCCGCACATGGTCCGCCAACGCGCAGGCCACATCGTCAACACCGCATCGATGGCCGGGTTGGCCGCCGCCGGCCGGATCACCAGCTATGTGATGACCAAGCACGCCGTCGTCGGCTTATCCCTGGCGCTGCGGACCGAGGCCCTCGGCCACGGGGTCGGGGTGCTGGCCATCTGTCCCACGGCGGTGGACACCCCGATCCTCGACAAAGGCTGGCTCGGCGACTTCAACGGCCGCGAGTTCTACCAGATGGGCCGGCGCAGTGAGACGTTCTATAGCCCCGACCGGTTGGCCGCCGATACGCTGCGGGCCATCGAACGCAACAAGGCACTCCTGGTCGCACCCCGGCAGGCCCGCGCGGCATGGCTTTTCGCACGCCTGGCGCCCGGCTTGCTCAACCGGATGGCAGTTCGTTTCGTCGACCGACAACGCACCGACAGAAGGCAACCGACACCATGAGCGCCGCGACCGCGATTCCTCGCTACCCCTCGGACGTCACCAGCAGCTGGCTGGCCGGCGCGCTCAGCAATGCCGCCGCACCGGTGCAGCTCGATGCCGTCGACGTGACGCCGGTGGGCACCGGCCAGACGGGCGCGACATTCCGCGTCGCGGCCACCTACGCAGCCAACCCGGACAATCTTCCGGACACCTTCATCCTGAAGCTCCCCGCGGGTGACGACGCGGTCCGGGACCGGGTATCGCTCGGATACCGCAGCGAGTGCGCGTTCTATCAGTCGGTCGCCGAGCTGGTGACGATTCCGGTTCCGCAGTGCTATCACGTTGAGATCGCCGACGAGGGAGCCAGTTACGCGCTGCTGCTCGCTGACCAGGCCCCGGCCGTCCAGGGTGACCAGATCGCGGGCTGTGAGGTGGTTCAGGCTCAGCTGGCGGTGCGCGCACTGGCGGGCCTGCACGGTCCCACGTGGTGCGACCAACGCTGGCAGACCTTCCCCGGTCTGGCGATGTCGGTCGTCGGCGAAGACGCGATCCGCGGCCTCGGGGACATCGCGAAGATGGCCGCGGGGATCACCGTCGACAAGCTCGGGACCCGACTCAGCAACGCTGACGCCCAAACCCTCGTCGCAGCAATGGACTTGGTCACGCCCTGGTTGCTCGATGCGCCCGACCGGTTCGCTCTGCTGCACGGCGACTACCGGCTGGACAACCTGCTCTACGACGGTGAGCGGGTCAGTGTCGTGGACTGGCAGACCCTCGGTGTCGGACTGGCCAGCCGCGACCTGGCCTACTTCATCGGCACCAGCCTGGAACCCGCGGTGCGCGCCGAAGCCGAGAAGGAGTTGGTCGGTGAGTACCACCGGGCCCTGCTTGATACCGGGGTCAGCGGCTACGACGAGTCCACGTGCTGGCAGGACTACCGGCTGGGAATGGTTCAGGTGCCCTTGATTTCGGCACTCGGCTGCGCCTTTTCGGTAGAGACCGAACGCGGGGACGACATGATGGCGGTCATGCTGCGCCGGGGTTGCGCGGCAATCCGCGATCTGGGCACCCTCGAACTGATCACGAGCTAGGAGCACACGTGGGCCGAACCCTGCCGCGTACCGCGATCATCGGCGCGGGTATCAGTGGTCTGACCTCGGGCAAGATGCTCAAGGACTACGGCGTGCCCTACACCACCTTCGAGCTGTCCGACCGTATCGGCGGCAACTGGGCCTTCGCCAACCCGAACGGGCTGAGCAGTGCCTACCGCTCCTTGCACATCGACACCTCCAAACAACGGTTGTCGTTCAAGGACTTTCCGATCCCGGAGCACTTTCCGTCGTTTCCGCATCACAGTGACATCAAGACCTACCTGGACTCCTACGCCGAGACGTTCGGACTGCTGGAGCGCATCGAGTTCAACAACGGGGTGCAGCGCGCCGCCCGCAACGTCGACGGGCGTTGGGACATCACCGATCAGGCCGGCGCCACCCGCGAGTTCGACCTGTTGGTCGTCGGCAACGGACACCACTGGGATGCCCGCTACCCGGACTTTCCCGGTGAGTTCACCGGCGAGACAATCCATTCCCACCACTACATCGACCCGCAGACCCCGCTGAACCTGACCGGCAAGCGGATCCTGGTGGTGGGGATCGGCAACAGCGCCGCCGACATCACCGTCGAGTTGTCCTCCAAGACGCTGCAGAACACCGTGACGCTGTCCACCCGCTCCAGCGCGTGGATCGTGCCCAAGTACATCGCCGGCCGGCCCGGTGACAGTGTCTGGCGGACGTCACCGCATATCCCGCTGGCCTGGCAGCGCAAGGCTATTCAGTTGCTGGCGCCCGCGATGGGCATCGACCCGCAGCTGTACGGCCTGCCCGCGCCGAACCACAAACTCTTCGAAGCGCACCCGACCCAGTCGGTGGAACTGCCGCTGCGGCTGGGCTCGGGTGATGTCATCCCCAAGCCGAACGTCAGCCGCCTGGACGGGGACACCGTCCACTTCGAGGACGGCACCAGTGGGGTGTTCGACGCGATCGTCTACGCCACCGGCTACAACATCACGTTCCCGTTCTTCGACCCCGGCTTCATCAGCGCACCCGACAATGCGATCCGGCTGTACAAGCGGATGTTCTTCCCGGGCATCGAGAACCTGTTGTTCATCGGCTTCGCGCAGGCGGTGCCGACGCTGTTCCCGTTCATCGAGTGTCAGGCCAGGCTGCTGGCGGCCTACGCGGTCGGGCGCTACGCGCTGCCGCCGGTGCCCGAGATGGAGCGGGTCATCGACGCCGACCAGAAGCGCTACGTCGGGCACTGCACCGACCGGCCGCGGCACACCCAGCAGGTCGACTACTTCCACTACGACCATGACATCCGCACCCGAGAACTCCCTGCCGGAATGAAGCGGGCCGAACTCCGTGATCGGCGGGTGGCGGTATGAGCCGCACCGACGTCAGCTTCGACTCCGGCGGAGTCCGCTGCAGCGCCTGGCATTTCGCGGGTGACGGTGATGCGTTAGCCGGTCCGGCCGGGCGGCCGGTGGTGGTGATGGGGCACGGATTCGGCGGTACCAAGGACTCCGGGCTGGAGCCGTTCGCCGAACGGATCAGCGCGGCCGGTGTCGACGTCCTTGCCTTCGACTACCGCGGGTTCGGAGCGTCGGAAGGCACGCCGCGGCAGACGGTTTCGGTCACCGGCCAGATCGCCGACTTCGAGGCCGCGGTCGCCGCGGCCAAGCTGCTGGCCGGGGTCGACCCCAACCGGATCGTGCTGTGGGGGTCGTCGATGTCCGGCGGGCATGTTCTGCGGGTGGCCGCCGACCGGGACGACATCGCCGGCGTCATCGCGATGACACCGTTGACCAGCGGGGTGGCCGTCAGCCGCGCGGCCGTCGAACACCGCGATGTCGGGCAGGCCATGAGGTGGACCCTGGTCGGTCTCAAGAGCCGCGTCGACGTGGCCCGCGGCGGCGGGCCGACGATGATGCCCCTGGTCGCCCGTCCCGGTGAGCCCGGTGCGCTGGCACTGGACGGCGCGTACGAGAGTTACACCGCGATGGCCGGCCCGACCTGGCGCAACGAAATCGACTCCGCCGTCGGCCTGCAGATCGCCTCGATCCGGACGGCCGACGCCGCCAAGCGGTTACGGTGCCCACTGCTGGTCCAGGTGGCCGACTTCGACCGCTACGTGCCTGCCGAGTCGGTGATCAAGACCGCGGTGCTGGGCAGGGCAGTGGTGCACCACTACCCGTGTGACCACTTCGACGTCTGGCCCGGACACGACTGGTTCGATAAGGCCGCCACCGACCAGGTCGCGTTCCTGCGCCGGTCGGTCAGTACTTCGTCGAGCCCTGATCGACCGAAATCGCCTCAGCGGTAATCAGTTTGGCGTCGTCACTGGCCAGCCAGCACACGGTGTCGGCGATGTCCTCCGGTTCGGCGATGTAGATCGGCAGGAACGGCAGCATCATGTTCTGCAGCGCCGGATTGGTCTCCATCGCCTTGCCGAGTTCGGCCACCATGTCACCGGTGCCCATGTCGGTGTTCACCGGTCCCGGGTGCACGCTGTTGACGCGGATGTTGTGCTTGCCGAGTTCGGCGGCGAACGCTCTGGCCATGCCGGTGAGGGCGTGCTTGCTGGCGGTGTAATGCACCATGAAGGGTTGCAGTTTGATGCCCGCCGCCGAGCTGATCAGGATCACCGATCCGCCTCGACCGGCCTCGACCATCGTCGGCGCCCCGGCCATCACGGTGTTCCACGTGCCAGTCACGTTGACGTCCATGACATCCCGGAACGCCTCCGGGGTGATCTGGTCCCACGCCGCGGGCGAGGTGATACCCGCGTTGGCGACGATGATGTCGAGCCGGCCCAACGTCGCCACACCGTCGGCGACGGCCTCCTTGAGCCCCTCGTAATCCCGGGTATCGACGATGCTCGACACGATCCGCCTGCCGGTCGCCTCGACCAGACGCTCGGTCTCGGCCAGATCCTCCGGCGACGCCGGGTTGTAGGGCACGCAGTCCGGTAGCTTGCCCGCGATGTCGACGGCGATGATGTCGGCACCCTCGCTCGCCATCTTCACCGCATGCGCGCGGCCTTGACCGCGGGCGGCTCCGGTGATGAAGGCAACCTTGCCGCCGAGTTTTCCTGTCATGCTTTGCGCTGCGCTTCCTTGACTAGTCCGCCGCCCACGATCAGGCGCTGAATCTCACTGGTGCCCTCGTACAGTCGTAACAGCCGGACCTCGCGATAGATCCGCTCGACCGGCACCCCCCGCATGTAGCCCGCTCCGCCGTGCACCTGCACCGCGAGATCGGCGACATTGCCCGCCATCTCGGTGCAGAACAATTTGGCCACCGATGGTGCGATCCTGCGGTCTTCGCCGTCGACCCATTTGCGCGCCGCGTCACGCACCAGCGCGCGTCCGGCCATCACCCCGGTCTGCTGATCAGCCAGCATCGCCTGCACGAGTTGGAAATTGCCGATCGGCGTGCCCCCCTGCGTCGCGGTGGCCGCGTAGGCGACGGACTCGTCGAGCGCGCGCTGCGCCGACCCGACGGCCAGCGCGGCGATGTGGATGCGCCCCCGGGCCAGCGACGTCATCGCCGCCCGATAACCGATGTCTTCGCTGCCGCCGACCAGGGTGTCATCGCCGACGCGGACGTCGGTGAAGTTCACGTCGGAGGTCCAGGCGCCCTCCTGGCCCATTTTCGCGTCCTTGACGCCGACATCGACGCCGGGAGTGTCCGCGGGAACCAAAAACACCGCGATGCCGGCTCCCTTGTCGTCGGCGGGTCGGGTGCGGGCGAACACGATGAACAGGTTCGCCACCGGGGCGTTGGTGATGTACTGCTTACTGCCGTTGATCACCCACGTGTCGCCGTCACGAACGGCTTTCGTCTTCAGTCCGGACGGATTCGATCCCGCGCCCGGCTCGGTCAGCGCGAACGACGCCACGACCTCGCCGGAGGCGATCGGCTCCAGCCAACGGGCCTTCTGCTCGTCGGTGCCGAACCCGACCAGCACCTGACCGGCGATGCCGTTGTTGGTGCCGAACATCGACCGCAGCGCCAGACTGGTGTAGCCCAGCTCCATCGCCAGCTCGACGTCCTGGGCGATATTCAGCCCGAGGCCACCCCACTCCTGCGGGATCGCGTACCCGAACAGCCCCATCGCCTTGGCCTGGTCCCGCAGGTCGTCGGGCACCTTGTCCTCGGCGAGGATCTCGGCTTCCCGCGGTACCACGGCGGTGCGTACGAACTGGCGGGTCTGGGCCAGGATCTCGCGGAAGTCGTCGTCGTTGACGTCGGACATCGGGCCGGTCATCGGGTTCCTTTGGTTAGGGGCGCTGATTGGGGCGATCATATATGAAATATGATGTTGGCCATTCAGGGGTCCGATCGAGAACATAGGAGTGCACATGTCGTTGCTGGCCGGCCAGACCGCGGTCATCACCGGTGGAGCGCAGGGCCTTGGCTTTGCGATCGCGGAGCAGTTCATCGCCGAAGGCGCCCGCGTGGTCCTCGGTGACCTCAACCTCGACGCCACCGAAGACGCGGTCAAGGCGCTCGGCGGGGCCGACGTCGCCCGGGCCGTGCGTTGTAACGTCACCGAGTACGCCGACGTCGACGGGCTCGTCGACTCGGCGATCGAGCAGTTCGGCGGCTTCGACATCATGGTGAACAACGCGGGTATCACCCGCGACGCCACCTTGCGCAAGATGACCGAGGACGAGTTCGACCAGGTGATCTCGGTGCACCTCAAGGGCACTTGGAACGGCCTGAAGAAGGCTTCGTCGATCATGCGTGAGCAGAAGAGCGGCGCGATCGTGAACATGTCGTCGATCTCGGGCAAGGTCGGCATGATCGGCCAGACCAACTACTCGGCAGCCAAGGCCGGGATCGTCGGGATGACCAAGGCGGCGTCCAAGGAGCTGGCGCATCTCGGCGTCCGGGTCAACGCCATTCAGCCCGGCTTGATCCGTTCGGCGATGACCGAGGCTATGCCGCAACGTATTTGGGACTCGAAGGTGGCCGAGGTGCCGATGGGCCGTGCGGGTGAGCCATCCGAGGTGGCCAAGGTCGCGCTGTTTCTGGCGTCCGACCTGTCCTCGTACATGACCGGAACTGTCCTCGAGGTGACCGGCGGGCGGCACCTGTGACCGCCGAGGTCGTCATCTGCGAGCCGGTACGGACACCCATCGGCCGCTACAACGGGATGTTCAAGTCCCTGACCGCAGTGGATCTCGGGGTGGCTGCGCTGACCGGTCTGTTGCAGCGCACCGGCATCCCGGCCGATGAGGTCGAAGATGTGGTGGTCGGGCACTGCTACCCGAGTATGGAGGCACCGGCGATCGGCCGGGTGATCGCGCTGGACGCCGGGCTGCCGGTGACCGTTCCCGGTATGCAGATCGACCGCCGCTGTGGGTCGGGACTACAGGCCGTGATCCAGGCCTGCATGCAAGTGGCAAGTGGCAGCAACACACTGGTCATTGCCGGCGGTGCGGAGTCGATGAGCAACGTGGTGTTCCACTCGACGGATATGCGGTGGGGCGGGGCCCGCGGCGGTATTACGGTGCACGATGCGCTGGCACGAGGACGGACCACGGCCGGCGGGAAGAACTATCCCGTTCCCGGCGGAATGCTGGAGACCGCGGAGAACCTGCGCAGGCAGTACGACATCGGGCGAGTCGAGCAGGACGAACTGGCGGTTCGATCGCACCAGCGTGCAGTCGCCGCCCAGAAGGACGGCCTGCTGGCGCAGACCATCATTCCCGTCACCGTCACCAGCCGTGCAGGGGACGAGGTGATCGAGATCGACGAGCATCCCCGCGCCGACACCTCCATGGAGACCTTGGCCAAGCTCAAACCTGTTCTGGGCAAATCAGACCCGGAGGCCACGGTGACAGCGGGCAACAGCAGCGGACAAAACGACGCCGCATCGATGTGCGTGGTGACCACCCGGGACCGGGCCGCCGACCTCGGACTGACTCCCTTGGTCCGAATGGTGTCGTGGGGGGTGGCTGGTGTTGCACCGAACATCATGGGCATCGGACCTGTGCCCGCCACCGAGGTCGCGCTGGCGAAAGCCGGGTTGACGCTGGCTGACATGGACCTCATTGAGCTCAATGAGGCGTTCGCGGCGCAAGCCCTGGCGTGTACTCGCGAATGGAAGTTCAGCGCAGCCGATTTCGAGCGCACCAACGTCCACGGTTCCGGGATCTCGCTCGGGCACCCGGTGGGCGCGACAGGCGGCCGGATGCTGGCCACGCTGGCCCGCGAGTTGGTCCGCAGGGAGGCCCGCTACGGGCTGGAGACGATGTGCATCGGCGGCGGGCAGGGCCTGGCGGCGGTCTTCGAAAGGGTTGGCTGACATCATGACCAGAATTGCCCAGACACTCGGCCTGACCGAGGTCCAGACCGAAATCATCTCCACCGT
>JAEZIA010000446.1 GCA_023416315.1 Actinomycetes bacterium | reverse complement strand
TGCCGCCCGGGGTCGGGATCAGCGTGGCGTGGTGGCGCGAGGCCAGCACGTCGGGGATGACGATGTCGTTGTCGGTCGCGCGGCCGATCTTGATGCCGCCGGGCGGCACGTCACTGGGCGCGCCCGGGCGCAGGATCTTCAGCATCGACGTCGCGAGATTCGACGTCGGCGCGGACTTGCCGACCGCTGGACGCATCTGGGTCGGGGCGGCCGGGGTTCCCACCGGGGCCGTCGCGGCGGGCGGGTGGTAGGTCGGCTGGGCCCGTGAACCGCTGGTCGGGTATGCCGGTGGCTGCGGCGTCGTCGGCACCGGTGCCTGCTGACGCGGCCACTGCCCGGCCGTCGCCGGGCCGCGGGTCGGCGAGGCGGGCCAGGACGGCGACGACGGCGGCACGGACATCCGCACCGAGGAGGTCTGCGGCGGACGTCCCGCCGAACCCTGGTGCCGGGCGAGGCCGAAGCTGATCGGCGGGCCATCCGGATTGCCGACGTTCACGGTCAGGCCGTCGGCGATGTCGACGGTCGGTACCCGCCGGCCGTGGACGAACATGCCGTTCAGCGATCCGTTGTCGATGGCCATCCACCGGCCGTGGTCGAACCGGAGCACCAGATGGGCACGGGAGATCAAGGGGTGGGCGATTCGCACGTCGGCACGGAGGTCGCGGCCAACCACGACGTCATGCCCCGCGGCGAATGTGCGCTCCGACCCGTCGTACCGAACTGTCAGATCGGGCGCGGCTGGGCGAGTCATCGGCACCAACTCTATCGGTAGCGGCGCCTCGGGACCGTCAGGCCGGACCGCCCGTCACGACGCAGAGGGTGCGCGAGTAGATGGTCGGCATGCATTTATTGCAGTGTGTGCACAGCGATTGCACCGAATGCGCCTCGCCGTCGGCCTGAATGCGCTTGAGCAGATCGGGCTCGGCCAGCAGCGCACGACCCATCGCCACGAATTCGAAGCCCTCGGCCATCGCCCGGTCCATCGATTCGCGGTTGGTGATACCCCCGAGCAGGATCAGCGGCATCGTCAGCTCCTTGCGGAACTGCTCAGCATCCCGCAGCAGATAGGTCTCCCGGTAGGGGTACTCCCGCATGAATTTCTT
Source organism: Actinomycetes bacterium (assembly GCA_023416315.1). Classification (GTDB taxonomy): domain Bacteria; phylum Actinomycetota; class Actinomycetes; order Mycobacteriales; family Mycobacteriaceae; genus Mycobacterium. Next base: position 7,672 of record JAEZIA010000446.1, on the reverse strand, counting down.
GCCCGTCATGCGCATGCCCCAGTTCAGCGGCCACTTCTGCGCGGCGGCGAACTCCTTGACCGGCGCATCGCCACGGAACAGGTACATCGGGTTCAGCAGCGAGCTGCCCGCAGTGAGTTCGATGGCGTCCAGGCCGCCGTCGGATTCGAGCCACTTCGCGGTCTGCAGCGCTTCCTCGATCTGGATCGAGCCGCGCACCCCGTCGGCCATGTTGAGCTTGGCGGTGACCGCGATCGAGGCGGGGCCGAGCCGTTCGACCTCGCGCCGCACCGCGAGCACGATGCCCCGGGCCACCTTCGCGCGGTTCTCCAGCGAGCCGCCGAACTCGTCGTTGCGGCGGTTGATCATCGGGGACAAGAAGGAGCTCGCCAGATAGTTGTGGCCGAGATGGATTTCGACGGCGTCGAAGCCGGAGTCGATGGCGAACCGTGCCGCCGAGGCGTGCGCGGCGATCACGTCGTTGATGTCGTCGCGGCTGGCGTGCTTGGCGAACTTCATGCCGAGCGGATTGAAGAACCGGACCGGGGCCAGCGCCTGCGCCTTGTTCGAGCGGGCATTCGCCACCGGGCCGGCATGGCCGATCTGCGCGCTGATTGCCGCGCCCTCGGCGTGCACGGCGTCGGCGAGCCGCCGCAGTCCCGGCACCGCTTCCGGGCGCATCCAGATCTGCCCGCCGTTGGTCCGGCCGCCCTTGCTCACCGCGGTGTAGGCGACCGTCGTCATGCCGACACCGCCCGCGGCGATCGCGCGGTGGAAGGCGATCAGGTCATCGGACACCACATCATCGGGGGTGCGGGCCTCGAAGGTGGAGGCCTTGATGATGCGGTTGCGCAGGGTGATGGGACCGAGCTTGGCCGGGCTGAACACATTCGGCGCACTGTTCATAACCGCAGCTGACCACGTGGTACTCGATGCTGTCAACGCGGGTCCCGGCAGCGGTGGAAGAATGCAGCGCGTGGTCGCTATCAGTCTGGACGGCAAGCTCACCCGGGACGAGATCTTCGTCGATCTGAAGGAGCGCGTGGCGGCGCTGACCGCCGCCGGGCGCACGCCGGGACTGGGCACCGTCCTGGTCGGCGACGACCCCGGATCGCACGCCTACGTGAAGGGCAAGCACGCCGACTGCGCGAAGGTCGGGATCACCTCGATCCGCCGTGACCTGCCCGCCGACGTCAGTCAGGCGCAGCTCGACGACACGCTCGACGAGCTCAACGCGAACCCCGAGTGCACGGGATACATCGTGCAGTTGCCGTTGCCGCGCCACCTCGACGAGAACGCCGCGCTCGAGCGGGTCGACCCGGACAAGGACGCCGACGGCCTGCACCCGACCAACCTGGGCCGGCTGGTGCTGGGTAAAGCCGCGCCGCTGCCGTGCACGCCGCGCGGCATCGTGCATCTGCTGCGCCGCTTCGACGTGCCGATCGCCGGCGCGCACGTGGTGGTCATCGGCCGGGGTGTGACGGTTGGCCGCCCGCTGGGCCTGCTGCTCACCCGGCGCACCGAGAACGCGACGGTGACGTTGTGCCACACCGGAACTCGTGACCTGCCGGAGTTGACCCGGCAGGCCGACATCATCGTCGCCGCCGTCGGGGTGCCGCACATGCTGACCGCCGACATGGTGAAGCCCGGCGCGGCGGTGGTCGACGTCGGCGTGAGCCGGGTCGAGGGCAAGCTCACCGGAGACGTCCACCCCGGCGTCTGGGATGTCGCCGGACAGGTCTCGCCGAATCCGGGCGGGGTCGGTCCGCTGACCCGGGCATTCCTGCTGACCAACGTCGTCGAACTGGCCGAAGCGGCCCGGTGACGGCTCGGGTGAAGCGCCGACTGCCGACGCGTGCGGAGGCGATGGCCTTCACCGGGCGGGTGGTGCGCTCGCAGTGGCCGATCCTGGGCGTCGGCGTGATTTTCGTGGTGGCCTTCGTTCTGGTCGCAGCGGGCTTCTGGCGGCGCGGCTCGCTGCTGATCGGCATCGCCGTGGGGGTGGCCGCCGCGCTGCGGCTGGTACTCAGCGAGGATCGCGCCGGCCTGCTGGTGGTGCGTTCGCGCGGCGTCGACTTCGCGACGATGACCACCGTCTGCGTGATCATGGTGTACATCGCGTCGACGATCGACCCGCTGGGCACCAGCTAGCCATTTTTGCCCACCGGGAAATCTTGCATGGCATGCAAGTTCCGGCGTACGGTGGCGGCATGGACGGACTGCGCGAACGCAAGAAGGCCGACACTCGCCGGGCGCTCAGCGATGCCGCGCTGCACCTGGCCTTCGAGCGGGGACTCGACAACGTCACCCGGGAAGCGATCGCCGAGCGGGCGGGTGTCTCGCTGCGCACCTTCAACAACTACTTCGCCGGCAAGTATGAAGCCATCGCCTACCGTCAGATCGAACGAATGCGCCGCAGCCTGAACATGTTCCGGGAGTGGCCGAAAACAGATCCGCTCTGGACGGCCATCACCGGGTCGGTGCTCGAGCCGCTGCTCACCGAGATGGGCGAGGACTTCGCGCCGACGCGACAGCAGCTTGACCAGCTCGTCGAGCTGAGCATGGCGATCGAGGTGCGTAACGCGTTGGCGAACAACTTGATCGGTGAGTGGATCGAGGCGATCGCCGAGCGCACCGGCACCGACCCGGTGCGCGACATGTATCCCCGGCTGGTGGCCGCCAGTATCCGGGCCGTCGCCGAAGCCGCGATGGACACCTATATCGCGTCTGATCCGCCCGTTCCCATCGTCGGTCTGATGCGCCGCGGCTTCGCCGATGTCACCGCCGGACTGCCCGAACCGAAAAGGAAGTCGTCATGAACCACGACGTCGTCATCTCCGGCGCCGGACCCAACGGCCTGATGCTGGCCTGCGAACTGGCGCTGGCCGGGATCACTCCCGTCGTGCTCGACGCGCTGCCCGCGGCCAGCGACGAGCCCAAGGCCAACGGCCTTGTCGGGCAGGTGGTCCGGATGCTCGACATGCGCGGTCTCTACACCGCGTTCACCGGCGAGGATCATCCGCAACCACTTCCGGGGTGGATCTTCTCCGGTATGCGACTGGAGTTCCCGGACCCCGCGAGCAGTCCGATGCACGCGATGATGATCCCGCAGCCGAGGGTGGTCCGGCTGCTGGAGAAGCGGGCCCGAGATCTAGGGGTGGACCTGCGCTGGGGCCACGAGCTGACCGGCCTGCATTCCGGCGACGACGGTGTCACGCTCAGCGTCGCCGCCGCTGACGGCGACTACTCCCTGACCGCCGGCTACCTCGTCGGCGCCGACGGCGGCCGCAGCCTGGTCCGCAAGAGCGTCGGCATCGACTTTCCCGGTACCACCTCGGAGACCGTCGCGCGGCTGGCTCATGTGTATGTGCCCGACGAGCTGCGCGCGCCCGACGGCGGTCTGAACCTCCCTGGCGTGGGCCATATTCCGTTCGGGCACAGCAGGTTCGACCGGGGCATGGTGATCGTCGCCACCTTCCAACCGAATCAGCTGCTGGTCGGCACCCGCGAGGACGGCCGCGCGGACGAGCAGGGTCCGCTGACGCTCGCCGAGTTGCGCGCCAGCCTGCAGCGCATCCTGGGTGTCGACGTGCCACTGGAAGAACCCCGCGGGCCCGGGCCACACGCCAAGCGCCGTATCGACGGCCAGAACACCAGGCAGGCCGAGCATTACCGGGCCGGACGGGTGCTCCTTCTCGGCGACGCGGCGCATGTGCACTCGGCCATGGGCGGTCCCGGGCTGAATCTCGGCCTGCAGGACGGGGTGAACCTCGGCTGGAAGCTGGCCGCCGAGATCAACGGCTGGGCGCCGCCCGGGTTGCTCGACAGCTACGAGGCCGAACGTCATCCGGTCGGACAGCGGGTGATGATGCACTCGATGGCGCAGAGCGCGCTGATGGCCTCGGGCCCCGAAGTGGCGCACCTGCGAACACTTTTCACCGAACTGATCGCCCTGCCGGAGGTCAGTGCACATCTCGGTCGGTTGCTCGCCGGCTCGGATGTCCGCTACGTCGTCGACGACGAGCACCCGCTGTCCGGCTACCTGGTGCCGGACCTGACGCTCGACGACGGGCGCCGGGTGGCCGACCTGCTGCACACCGCCAGACCGGTGCTGCTCGACCTGTGCGGCGGTGCGGCCGCCGCTCACGCTCGAGCCTGGGCCGACCGCGTCGACACCGTCGAGGGGCGCATCACCGGCGGTCCGGCAGCGATCCTCGTCCGGCCGGACGGCTATGTCGCCTGGGCCGCAGACGATTTCGGCGACACCGACCGCGCGCACCTGCAGACCGCGCTGCAGCGGTGGTTCGGCCCGGCTAGGCGCGCAGCGTAGCCCGGATGCCCACCGTGATGTACGGCAGCGCCAACCCCGTCGAATTCGCCAGTGCGGGATGCGTTCTCAGCAACTCGCGGACCTCCGCGAGCGTCTGTGTGCGGACCGCGGCCGGCTGGGTGATGCAGTAGCTGCGCGACGCCACCAGGTCGATCAGGGCCTGTGGCGTCAGATAACTCGTCCACTCGACGTGCTTGCGCTCGAGATCGGTGAACGGCTCGGGCAGGGTGACCGACGCGTTGAACGGATCATCCTCGTGGCCGATGATGCGGCCCAGATCCTTGACCCAGCCCAACCGTTCGTCGCGGGTATTCCACACCAGGCCGAGCCGCCCGCCCGGACGCAGCACCCGGGCCACCTCGGCGACCGCCTGCTCCGGGTCGAACCAATGCCAGGCCTGCGCTACCAACACCGCGTCAACACTGTTGTCCGGCAACGGGATCTGCTCGGCCGTGCCCAGCAGCGCCGGGGTGTCCGGCAGCGCCGAGCTGAGCAGCTCCAGCATCTCGGCCAGCGGGTCGACCGCCACCACATCCAGGCCGCGCTCGACCAGCCGGGTGGTCAGCTTGCCGGTGCCGGCGCCGAGATCGAGCACGTCACGTGCGCCGGGCGGTAACAGCCAGTCGATGGCCTCTGGTGGATACGACGGGCGTCCGCGCTCGTAGGCGGCGGCCTCGGACCCGAACGACAGTGAACGTTTCCGCCGTGCCTCGGTCACGGCGTGCGGGACCCTTTCCCGTCGGCCAGATCGAGCGTCTCGCGGACCAGCGCACCCACCGCCTCAGACTCGACGAGGAAGCCGTCGTGGCCGTAGATCGACTCCACGACATTGAGCCCCGAGCAGTTCGGCAGCAGGCTGGCCAGCTCCTGCTGCAGCCGCAGCGGATAGAGCCGATCGGTGGTGATGCCGCCGACCACCGTGGGCACCGGGCACGAGCCCAGCGCGGCGGCCACACCGCCGCGGCCACGCCCGACGTCGTGGTTGGACAGCGTCTCGGTCAGGGTCACATAGCTGCCCGCGTCGAACCGGTCGACCAGCTTGATGCCCTGGTACTCCAGGTAGCTCTGCACGGCGTACCTGCCGCCGGACAGGGTGTCCTCGTCGTCCTGGGCAGCGTTGCCGAACCGGCTGTCCAACTCTGCCTCACCGCGGTAGGTGAGGTGCGCGAACCGCCGCGCCAGCTGCAGCCCGACGTCGGGGTTGCGGCCGGTGCCGTGGTAGTCGCCGCCCTGCCAGTTCGGGTCGGCCTTGATCGCCGCGATCTGACTGGACTGGGTGCCGATCTGGTCGGCTGTTGCCCGGGCGCCGACGGCCAGCACCAACGCGGCCCGCACCCGCTCTGGATAACCGATGATCCACTCCAGCGCACGTGCGCCGCCCATCGAACCGCCCACCAGCGCGGCGACGTCGGTGATGCCGAGCGCCGCGAGCGCGGCGATATCGGCGTTGACCTGATCCCGCACGGTGATGATCGGGAAGCGCGACCCCCACGGTTTGCCGTCGCGGGCCAGCGAGCTCGGCCCGGTCGAGCCGCGGCAGCCGCCCAGCACATTGGTGGCCACCACGCACCAGCGGTCGGTGTCGATCGGGGCGCCCGGTCCGGCGACGCCGTCCCACCAGCCGGGGGTGGGATGGCCGGGGCCGGCGGGCCCGGTCAGATGCGAGTCGCCGGTCAACGCATGCAGCGCGACGACGACATTGTCACGGGTAGGGGAGAGTTCACCCCAGCGCTGTACCGCGATCGAGACGTCGGAGAGCACCTCGCCGTTTTCCAACTCCAGCGAGCCGATGTCGACGACCCCGATCTCGCCCTCGGCGGGCAGGGTCAGCAGTCTTTCCTCCGAGATGGTCACGTCAGGCTCACTCAAAACGCCGCCACGGCCCGCGGGTCGGCTTGGCTGTCCGACACCGACTTGGCAGCCGCGAAGCCGCGCTGCAGATCGGCCAGGATGTCGTCGATGCCCTCGAGGCCGACGGCAAGCCGCACCAGGCCCGGCGTGACACCGGTGGCCAGCTGCTCCTCGGCGGACAGCTGCTGATGGGTGGTCGACGCGGGATGGATGACCAGCGACCGCACATCACCGATGTTGGCGACGTGGCTGTGCAGGGTCAGTGCATTGACGAATGCCTTGCCCGCCTCGACACCGCCGGCGAGCTCGAAGGCCAGCACCCCGCCTGCGCCCTTGGGCGCCAACTTCTTTGCGCGCTCGTACCACGGCGAGGTGGGCAGCCCGGCGTAGTTGACCGACACCACGTCCTCGTGACCGGCCAGGAACTCGGCGACCTTCTGGGCATTGGACACGTGCCGTTCGATCCGCAGGCTCAGCGTCTCGAGGCCCTGCGCGATCAGGAACGCGTTGAACGGCGACGCCGCCGAGCCGAGGTCGCGCAGCAGCTGGACCCGGGCCTTGAGCGCGTACGCGGGCGCACCCAGATCGGCGAAGACCACACCGTGGTAGCTCGGATCCGGCGTGGTGAAGCCGGGGAACTTGGCTTGCCCAGATTTTTCAACGCGCCAGTCGAAGGTGCCGCCGTCGACGATCACCCCGGCGATCGCCGTGCCGTGGCCGCCGAGGTATTTCGTCGCCGAATGCACCACGATGTCGGCGCCGTGCGCGATCGGCTGGATCAGGTAGGGGGTGGCGATGGTGTTGTCGACGATCAGCGGCACTCCGTTGTCGTGCGCCACCTTCGACACCGCCGGAATGTCCAGCACATCTATTTGGGGATTGGAGATCGTCTCGGCGAAGAACGCCTTGGTGTTCGGCCGAACCGCCGCCTGCCAGGACTCTGGATCGTCGGGGTCGGCTACGAACGTGGTCTCGATGCCGAGCTTGGGCAGCGTGTAGTGCAGCAGGTTGTAGGTGCCGCCGTACAGCCGGGGCGAGGACACGATGTGGTCACCGGCGTTGGCCAGGTTCAGGATCGCGAACGTCTCCGCGGCCTGGCCGGAGGCCAGCAGCAGGGCGGCCACCCCACCCTCGAGGGCGGCGATGCGCTGCTCGACGGTGTCCTGGGTGGGGTTCATGATCCGGGTGTAGATGTTGCCCGGCTCGGCCAGCCCGAACAGCGCAGCGGCGTGATCGGTGCTGTCGAAGGTGTACGACGTGGTCGCGTAGATCGGCAGCGCCCTGGCGTGGGTCGCGGCGTCGGGGGTCTGCCCGGCGTGGATCTGCTTGGTCTCGAAGGACCAGTTGGCGCCTTCGTCGTCGGTCTCCGGCGTGCTCATGTGAAGCGAACCTCCATCTGTGTCTGGGGGCCCGTCAGCACGGACCCGCGCTTGCCGGTAGCCGCTATCGGCTACTCAACCTGGTCCTCACCCGGAGCACCCCACCGCGGTTGGAGGGTTGCCGGCCAGCGAG
>JAEZIA010000426.1 GCA_023416315.1 Actinomycetes bacterium | reverse complement strand
CCTGCAGTCGGTCGGTGCCGACCACTGCGGCCGCCGCGTCGAGTGCGGCCGTCTCCAGGATCACGAACTGCGGGCCGACATGCAGTGCGGCGTCCGGGGAGGCGACCTCCACCGAGAGTTCCGGCATTGCCCAAGCCCCGTCCGGCCGGCGAGCGGCGCCGAATACCTGCCACAACGGCGGCAGGTCGGGGGAGTCGACGACCTCGATCGGGTTGAGCTCCATCTTCCCCAAGCCCTCGGGTGGCACACCGATGCTCACGCCTTGGCCCTCGTTGAGTGCGAGCACCCGAGAAGGGTTGTCCGCGTCCACGATGCGCGAGCGGCTGTAAGCCATCTGCCTGCCGCGTTTGAGGTGCTCGGACTGGATCTCAATGCGGCGCACGTCATGGCCGGGGTCGATCACCTGGATCGAGAGGATCACGGGGTTGGGCACGGCCTCGAGATCGGAGACCAGCCCACTGTCGGGCGAGACGATGCCCAGCACCGCGAGATAGAGACCGCCGGCCGGGTTACGCATATCGTGGCGGATCGCCACCGTGTCGTCGGCGCCGATGTCCATGGACGAGTGGCTGCGGCCGAGATAGCGATAGCTGAGCAGTCCGCCCCACCGACGGTTGAGTTCGGCGGCGTAGGCCGCAGGGTCATCGGCGAGCTCACGGATGTCGCGCAGCATCGCGTCATCGTATGCCTGCGGCTAGCCTGGCTGGCATGGCCAGCCGATTCAGCACCGATGTCTATGCCCGCCGGCTCTCCGCCGCCGCAGCCGCGGCCTCCGACGCCGGGGTGGCCGGTCTGGTGATCACCCCGGGGTACGACCTGCGCTACCTCGTCGGCTCGGCGGCCCAGACCTTCGAGCGGCTGACCGCGTTGGTGGTGCCGGCCACCGGAGCGCCGACCGTGGTGGTGCCGCGCCTGGAGCTGGCGTCGCTGAAGGAGTCCGCGATCCTCGAACTCGGCCTGGCCGTGCAGGACTGGGTGGACGGCGACGACCCTTACGAGATCGTGGCGGTCGCGCTCGGCGGGCACGCCCGCATCGCGGTCACCGACTCGATGCCCGCGCTGCACCTGCTGCCGTTGGCGCAGCGCCTCGGCGCGGTGCCGGTGCTGGCCACCGACGTCCTGCGCTCGCTGCGGATGATCAAGGACCCGGCCGAAATCGACGCGCTGCGGAAGGCAGGCGCCGCGATCGACCGGGTGCACGCGCGGGTCCCCGAGTTCCTGGTGCCCGGCCGAACCGAAGCGGACGTCGCCGACGACATCGCCAAAGCCATTGTCGCCGAAGGGCATTCCGATGTGGCGTTCATCATCGTCGGATCCGGTCCGCACGGCGCCGACCCCCACCATGAGCACTCTGATCGGGTGTTGCAGGCCGGCGATATCGTCGTCGTCGACATCGGCGGGCCGTACGCGCCCGGCTACAACTCCGACTGCACCCGCACCTACAGCCTCGGTGAGCCCAGCACCGAGATCGCCGAACAGTACGCGGTGCTGCAGCGGGCGCAGGCCGCCGCCGTCGCGGCGGTCCGGCCGGGTGTGACGGCCGAGCAGGTCGACGCCGCCGCCCGCGATGTGCTGGCCGAGGCCGGGCTGGCCGAGTACTTCGTGCATCGCACCGGGCACGGTATCGGGCTCTCGGTGCACGAGGAGCCCTACATCGTGGCGGGCAACGACCTGTCGCTGGCCGAGGGTATGGCGTTCTCCGTGGAGCCGGGGATCTACTTTCCGGGCCGCTGGGGTGCCCGCATCGAGGACATCGTGATCGTCACCGCGGACGGCGCCGAGCCGGTCAACACCGGCCCGCACGAGTTGACGGTGGTCCCGACTTAGGACCCGAACAATCAGGCCTTTGTGTGGTCGAGCAGGCCCGAGGAGCCGAGCACCCGCGTCACGTGCACTTCGATCACAACGCGCTTGGGGTTGACCCGCGGGGTGCGGTAGCGCTGGGCGTAGCGCAGCTCGGCGTCACGGACCGCGGCCGGGTCTCGGTTGACGCTGGCTTGGCCCTCCAGGGACAACCAGCGGGCGCCGTCGACCTGGGACAGCACCCCGACGCCGGATCGCTCGGCGTTGACCGCCTTCTGTGAGCCGTCGCTGGTGATGACGCGGGCGATGTGGGTCTTGGGATCGAAGGTGAAGCCGACGGCCACCACATGCGGCGAGTTGTCCGCGCGCAGGGTGGTGAGCATCGCAAGGTGGCGTTCGGTGAGAAATGCCAGCGCCTCGCTGGTCAGCCGGGTCGTTGAGTTCGCCATCGGAGACCACGCTAGCGCAGTGAATAATCTCGAGGTGTGAGTGACACGGGGGCCGGTCCGGTCGTGATTTTCGGCGGCCGCAGCGAGATCGGCGTCGAGCTCGCCCAGCGGTTGGCGCCGGGCGCCACCGTGGTGTTGGCGGCGCGGCGTGCCGGTCAGCTCGACGAGCAGGTCAGCGCGCTGCGGGCGGCGGGTGCGGCGGCGGTGCACACCGTCGAGTTCGACGCCGACGACGTGGCCGGGCACGGTGAGTTGGTCGGACGGCTGGTGGCCGAGCACGGGCCGATCGGCACGGCGGTTCTGGCGTTCGGGATTCTGGGTGATCAGGCGCGCGCCGAGGCCGATGCCGCTCATGCCGTCGCCGTCGTGCAGACCGACTACGTCGCCCAGGTCAGCCTGCTCACCCACTTGGCTTCGGCGATGCGGGGGGCCGATCGGGGAGCGCTGGTGGTGTTCTCCTCGATCGCCGGCGTGCGGGCACGGCGCGCCAATTACGTCTACGGCTCGGCCAAGGCCGGCCTGGATGCCTTCGCCTCCGGATTGGCCGACGCGCTGCACGGCAGCGGGGTGCGGGTGCTGCTGGTGCGCCCCGGCTTCGTGATCGGCCGGATGACCCACGGCATGGATCCGGCGCCGCTGTCGACCACTGCATCGAAGGTCGCCGACGCGACGGCGCGCGCACTGCGCAAAGGTCGCCGTGAGGTGTGGGTGCCCGCGCCACTGTCGTTGCTGGCGTTCGCGTTTCGCATGACGCCGCGGTTCGTCTGGCGGAGGTTGCCCCGATGATCACGGTGGTCGGCATCGGCGCCGACGGGATGGCCGGACTGGCGCCGGCGTCCAGTGCCGAATTGATCCGGGCGACAGTGGTTTACGGATCTGCCCGCCAACTCGACCTGCTCGACGACACCGTCACCGCCGAGCGGCGGGAATGGGGTAAGCCGTTCCTGGACGGGCTGTCCGCGATCCGCGACTTCGACGGTGACGTGCATGTGGTGGCCAGCGGCGATCCGATGCTGCATGGTGTCGGCGCCTCACTGATCCGAGTGTGCGGCGCCGATCGCGTCCGGGTTTTGCCGCACGTGTCGAGTGTGACGCTGGCCTGTGCGCGGATGGGCTGGTCGGTGCAGGACACCGAGGTGATCAGCCTCGTCATGGCAAGCCCGCACACCGCGGTGCGTCGCGGGGGTCAGGCGGTGGTGCTATCGCGCGATGCCACCGTGCCCGTCGAGCTGGCCCGGTTGCTCACCGAAACCGGCCGCGGTGCTTCCGAATTCACGGTTCTGGAGCAGCTCGGTGGACCTGGTGAGCGGATCCGGAGCCGTCCCGCCCATTCCTGGGTCGCCGCGGACTCAGCCGATATCGACGATCTCAACGTGGTCGCCATCCGCTACCTGCCCGACGAGCGGATCAGCTCGGCGTTGCCCGACAGCCTGTTCTGCCACGATGGGCAGATCACGAAGCAGACGATCCGCGCAGTGACTCTTGCGGCGCTGGCTCCACGGCCGGGGGAATACCTGTGGGACGTCGGAGCGGGTTCGGGCAGCATCGCGATCGAATGGTGCCTCAGCGCGCCGGGCTGCCGCGCGGTGGCATTCGAACGTGATGAACAGCGTCGCCGGAACATCAGCCGCAACGCGGAGGCATTCGGCGCCTCGGTCGCCGTGGAGTTTGACGCCCCGGAGATGTTTGACCACGTCCCGTTGCCCGACGTCATCTTCATCGGCGGCGGGCTGACCAAGCCCGGCTTGCTGCCGGCCTGCTGGAAGTGGTTGCGCCAGGGTGGCCGGCTGGTGGCCAATGCGGTGACAGTGGAATCCGAAGCCGTAGTGGCCGACTGGTATTCGCGGCTGGGCGGCGAACTCCGCAAGTTCCAGCACTACCAGGGTGAGGCGCTCGGCGGCTTCACCGGCTGGCGACCGGCAATGCCCGTCACGCAATGGGTGGTGACCAAGCAGTGACCGTCTACTTCATCGGAGCCGGGCCCGGCGCCGCTGACCTGATCACCGTGCGCGGGCAGCGGCTGCTGCAACGCTGCCCGGTCTGCCTGTACGCCGGGTCGATCATGCCCGAGGATCTGCTGGCGCTGTGCCCCGAGGGCGCCAAGGTCGTCGACACCGGTCCGCTGACCCTCGAGCAGATCATCGCCGAACTCGCCGAGGCCGACGCCGCCGGCCACGACGTGGCGCGGTTGCACTCCGGTGACCCCGCGATCTACAGCGCGCTCGCCGAGCAGTGCCGGCGCCTCGACGCACTGGGCATCGGTTACGAAATCGTGCCCGGTGTACCGGCTTTCACCGCCGCGGCCGCGGCTCTCGGGCGCGAGCTCACCGTCCCGGGAGTCGCGCAGACCGTGACACTGAGCCGGGTGTCCACCCTCTCGACCGCGATGCCCGACGGCGAAGACCTCGTCACGCTGAGCAAGCCCGGCGCCACACTGGTGCTGCACCTGGCCGCGCACCGGATCGATGCGATCGTGCCGCAGCTGCTCGAGGGTGGTTACCGAGCGGACACTCCCGTCGCCGTCGTCGCCTTCGCGAGCTGGCCGCAAGAGGTCGTACTGCGCGGGACGCTGACCGATATCGCCGAGAAGATGCACGACGCCGGGATCACCAAAACCGCGGTGATCATCGTCGGCGATGTGCTTGCCGCCGAAGGGTTCACCGACAGCTACCTGTACTCCTCGGGCCGCACCCGCGGCAGCCGGCACTGATGCGCATCCTGCTGCTCGGCGGCACCGGCGAAGCGCGGGCCTTGGCGGCGCGGCTGCACCCGGGCCACGACATCGTCAGCTCGCTGGCCGGCCGGGTTCCCGACCCCGCGCTGCCGGTCGGACCGGTTCGCATCGGCGGGTTCGGTGGTGTCGCTGGGCTGCGACAGTGGCTGCGCGACAACGACATCGCCGCCGTCGTCGACGCCACCCATCCGTTCGCGGCCACGATGACCGCGCACGCCGCGCAGGCGTGCGCCGAGCTGGCGCTCCCGCATCTGGTGCTGCACCGGCCGGCCTGGGACCCGGCGGGAGCGATACGAGTCGCCGATGATGCCGAGGCTGCGAAGTTCGTTGCCGAACAAGGATTTTCCCGGGTATTCCTCACCACCGGCCGTTCCGGGGTGCAACCGTTCACCGACAGCGATGCCTGGTTCCTGATCCGCGTCGTGACCCCGCCTGCCGACGAGGTGTTGCCGCGCGACCACGAGGTGCTGCTGTCTCGCGGCCCGTACGGCTACGACGACGAGCACCAGCTGTTGCGGGATAACCGAATCGACGCGCTGGTGACCAAGAACAGCGGGGGAGCGCTGACCGGGGCCAAGCTCCGCGCCGCCGAGGACCTCGGAGTCACCGTGGTGATGATCGACCGGCCGCCGCTGCCCGCCGGCGTGACCGCGGTGGGCAGCGTCGACGAGGCGGTTGCCTGGGTCGACGCGCAGGGACGAAGCTGCCCTGACATTGGCTAGCCGCGTTGGGGCGCGTCCGCAGGCCAGTGTGCCGCCACGGCTGGGGGAGTCCACGGCGGCCAGCAAGGGCAGCCGACGGCGAATCCTCCGGACACCTGCGCGACGATGCGGGGTCCCCGAATACCGCTGTTGTCATAGAAGGTCGCCGAATCGGCGCGACTAGCGGCGGTGGCTACCAGCGGCCACAATCTCTGGTAGCGTTCCCGGATCTTGTTGTCCGGCACGGAATGTCCGCCCGCAGCGACCCGATGGTGCACCCGCGCCACGGCGAGGTCCTCGGGGATGAGGACTGCATGGAGAACGACGGTGTAGCCGTGCACGTGTGCGCTGTCGAGGAGGTCCAGTTTGGACGGGTGGGAAAACACTGTCTCGGCGATGAACGACTCGCCGAGCTCGATGAGGCGCTCCCGCGTCTGCGCTGCGACCCGCGCCGCCTCATAGGCGTGCCCGGTGGGGTCCTCCGGCCAACGCAGTTTGGCGATCTCGTCGGCGTTGACGATTGCGCTGCCCGGCAGCAATGGCGCCAGGGTCAGCTCGATGAAGGTGGATTTGCCGGCGCCGTTGGAACCGACGACAAGGTCGAGTCGCTTCACCGCGCGACGTCAGTGCCGGCCCGCATCGGCCTCATCGTGGGCCGGCAGCACCGATGAGGTGCCGTCGGGCCGGTACTGGATGAGCTGACCGTCGTCGTTGATCGCCACTGTGGTGATGCCGCGCGCCGCCAGCGTGGCGCCGTAGTCGGCGCGCGCCAAGCTCTCTTCGATCGCCGCGGAGATCTCGGCGTTGAACACCACGCCCTCCTCGACGCTCAACTCACTCAGCGCAGTGGCACCGCTGAGGGCAGCCTCCACCTTGCGTCGCGCGGCGCTGTGTTGGCTGGACACCGCGCGACCCACCCGCGCCCAGTGATCCAGCTGCTGCTTGGCCGACCGACTTTGACGGGCGCCCTCGGCAGCCGCGCTGTCGACGAGGTCTGCGGCGAAGCGCGTGACCCGATCTGCTGTATCGGTCACATCGCACCTCCTGTGTAGCAGTCTGATACGAGCGTAGCAGACTGCTACAGAGGTTAGCCGCACGTTTCGCCCCCGAACCGCTGTGGAACACCACCCGCCATGGCACTTCGCGTCGCGGTCACCGGGCCGACAGGGGAGATCGGGATCTCGACGATCGCGGCGCTCGAAGCGGACCCCGCGGTCACCCAGATCATCGGCATGGCTCGACGGCCCTTCGACCCGGCAGCACACGGGTGGACGAAGACCAGCTACCGACAAGGCGACATCCTGGACCGGGACGCGGTCGATGCACTGGTTGCCGACGCCGATGTGGTCGTCCACCTCGCGTTCATCATCATGGGCACGCGGGAGCAAAGTGCCAGGATCAACCTTGCGGGCACCCGCAATGTTTTTGAAGCCGCGGTGGCCGCAGGGCCGCGCCGCCTCGTGTACACCTCGTCGGTGGCCGCCTACGGATACCACCCGGACAACCCGATGCCGATCACCGAAGACGTACCGACGCGGGGCACTTCGGCGCACTATTACTCCGAACAGAAAGCCGCGTGCGAGCAGGCGCTGGCGGAGGTCACCGCGGGTTCGTCGCTGGAGGTGTACGTACTGCGGCCGTGCATCGTCGCCGGGCCGAAGGCGCCGGCGCTGGCCGAGGCGATGCCGTGGAATCAGCTGCCCGGCGCGGTGCGACGCCTCACGCAGGCGCTGCCGGTACTCAAACCGCCGATGCCCGACCCCGGCACACCGGTGCAGTTGGTGCACCACGATGACGTCGCTTCGGCGATCGCCCTGGCGGTCACCACGCCGACGGCGCCGCCCGGGGCCTACAACATCGCCGGCGACGGCCTGCTGACGATGTCGGACATCGGTCGAGCGTTGGGCGCCCGGCCGATCAAGGTCCCCCACGTGGCGGCAGTGGCCACCTCGGAGGTGTTGGCGCGCTTACCATTCGTGCCGTCGGCGCTGGAGTGGCTGCACGCCGGCCGCGCCTCGACGGTGATGGATACCAGCAAGGCCAGAAACCGACTCGGATGGCAGCCGAAGTACACCGCTGCCGAGACGTTGTCGGCGTTGGTGGGCGCCGTCAACCCGGGTAACGACGCGGGGTGAACACCGTGTCGCCGTACCACTGCGTCTGCGACGAGCCGACGATCAGCAGGCAACGCATGTCGACGTCGGCCGGGTCCAGGTCGCCCAGCCGCACCACCGTCACCGATTCCCGCGGGCCGGAGACGTCGCGGCCGATGACCACCGGCGTGCCCGGCTCGCGGTGCTCCAGCAACAGGTCTCGCATCGCGGCGACCTGCCAGGTGCGGCTCTTGGACGCCGGGTTGTAGAGCGCCAGCACCAGATCAGCCTCGGCGGCCGCCTTCAGCCGGGCCGCGATGATGTCCCACGGCTTGAGCCGGTCGGACAGCGAGATCACCGCGTAGTCGTGACCCAGCGGGGCGCCGACGCGGCTGGCGACCGCCTGCGCGGCGGTCATGGCCGGAATCACCCGCACCGGTACGTTCGGCCACTGCTTGGCCTCCTCGAGCACCGCGGTGGCCATCGCGAACACCCCGGGATCGCCGGAGGACACCACCGCGACGGCGTGGCCCTGCTCGGCCAGTTCGCAGGCCAGCCGCGCCCGCGCGGGTTCGTCGGTGTTGTCGCTGGGATGGCGGCGCTGCCCGGGGCGTTCCGGCACCCGGTCCAAATACGGTCCGTAGCCGATCAGGTCGGTGGCCGTAGCCAGCTCGTGGCGGCTCTGCGGCGTCATCCAGTCCACATCGCCGGGGCCCAGGCCCACGACGGTGACGCCGCCGGTGACCGGCTTCGCCCGCTCGCCACCGGTGTCTGATGTCGCCGGCCTTCCGGCTCCGGTGTCTGATGTCGCCGGCCTTCCGGCTCCCGGAAGGATGGCCAGCGAGAAATACGGCACCGACTCCGCGTCGACGTCGCCGGCGGGCAGCACCCGCTGCGAATCGGTGCTGGCTCGCTCCACGTAGAACGCCTCGTCGAGCCGTCCTGCGATCGAAAGCGCTTCCCGCACTTGCGGATACGAGCGGCCCAGTTTGAGGACCACGGCGGCGTCGGCGTCGGCGAGGCGGCGGGCGAGTTCCTGTGTTCCCATGGTGCCGGGCAGTATGGAGAGGACCTCGTCGCCGGTCACCAGGGGAGTGGCGATTGCCGCCGAGGCGGCGCTCACCGAGGTCACGCCCGGGATGATGACCGCGTTGAACCGCTCGGTCAGCCGGGTGTGCATGTGCATATACGAGCTGTAGAACAGCGGATCGCCCTCGGCCAGCAGCGCGACATCGCGTCCGGCGTCGAGGTGGGCGGCGATGCGTTCGGCGGACTCGCGGTAGAAGTCGTCCATCGCGCCGGCATAGCCGCCGGGATGCTCGGTGGTTTCGGTGGTCACCGGGTAGACCAGGTGCTCCTCGATCTGGCTGTCCCGCAGATACGGCTCGGCGATGCGCCGCGCGATGCTGCGGCCGTGCCGCGCGCTGTGGTAGGCGACCACGTCGGCTGCACCGATCACCCGGGCGGCCTTGACCGTCACCAGCTCCGGGTCACCCGGGCCGAGGCCGACGCCGTAGAGAGTTCCCGTCATTCCTGCTCACTCGCGATCGCGTTCACCGCGGCGGCAGCCATCGCGCTGCCCCCGCGGCGACCTGTCACCAGCAGATACTCGATCCCACGCGGCCGGTCGATCAACTCCTGCTTGGACTGCGCCGAGCCGACGAACCCGACCGGCCCGCCCAGCACCGACACCGGGCCAGGCACCCCGTCGTCGACGAGTTCCAGCAGCCGGAACAGCGCCGTCGGCGCGTTGCCGATCGCCAGCACCGCTCCGTCCAGCCGGTCCGCCCACAGCTCGACGCCCGCCGCCGAGCGGGTGTTCCCGCTGCGCTGCGCCAGCTCGGGGGCCCGGGGATCGGCCACCAGCGACACCACTTCGTTGCCCGCAGGCAGCCGGGCGGCGGTGATGCCCGCCGCGACCATCGACGAATCACACAGGATCGGGGCTCCGGCCCGCAGCGCGGCATGCGTCGCAGCGACGACGCCCGGAGTGAAAGCCACGTGCTCGGCGACGTCGACCTGCCCGCAGGTGTGGATCAACCGGACCACCACGCGCGCGACATCATCGGGAAACGGGGTCAGATCGGCCTCGGCGCGAATCGTCGCAAACGACTGCCGATAGATCTCGGCGGCGTCGCGAATGTAGTCGAGCACGCGATCACCCTACGGCCTACCGCGAATGCTCCCGGAACCCCTCCGGCGTCGCCACGAACACCTGACCTGCTGAGGGGCTGCCACAGGCCCGCTCGCATCCGACATAGTGGACGTGTCCGCTGGGCAGGTGCGCGTCTTCTTCGACAACCCGGGCCGCCTCGGCGCGGACGTCGGCCAGCGACCTCTCGCACCCGGGGCTACCGACGCAGGCGCTGATGTCCAGCCACGGTGAGTTCTCGTCGAACACCAAGCCCATCGGGGCGAGCACCCGCAACGCTGTGTCAGCCACCCCTTCACTCAGATCGCACACCAGCAGCGAGCGCCACGGGGTGATCACCACCGGCGCGTCGATGGCGGCGACGAACTCGGCCTGCCTGGCCTGCAGCACACCCAGTGGGATCGCCGCCCCCAGCGCCACCCGGCCGTCGTCCTGGGTGATCCAGCCGACCGGGGGACGGAGCACCGGCGGAAAGGTCGCCCCGCCCGGCGCTGCCACGGTGAAGCCGGCAACCAACGCCGAGGGATCGTCCAATTCCGCTACCCGCCATGACTTTCCGCGGATTTCGAGGAACCGGCGGGCGACGGTGATCAACGCCGCCACCGCCTCGTCGGGCGCAACCCGGATCCCGGTGTCGCGGCCGGCCAGCAGCAGCGCGACCCCCTCGTCGAGCACGTGCACACCGGCGTCGGCGGCCAGCCCGGAGATGTCGCCGCGGCCGTCGTCGAGGCCGAACAGGAACCTGCCGGGCAGCGCAGCCAGCTCCGGGTCGGCTCGGATGGCAGCGTCCAACTCGCTCACCCACGGCCGCACGTCGGCCAGTCCGCCGACCCGACCGGACAGCGGCGAGGCCACGATATTGCGCACCCGCTCGTGGGTGGGCGAGGGCAACAACCCGGCCGCCGCGGCTGCCTCGGCGACCGCCGCTGGGTCGCGTACCGCGCGCAGCTGCAGATTGCCCCGCACGGTGAGCTCCAGGGTGCCGTTTCCGAACTCGGTCGCGGTGTGCGCCAGCGCTTCCAGCTGCCCGGCGACGATCATGCCGCCCGGTAACCTCAGCCGGGCCAGCGCGCCGTCGGCCGCCTGGTGCACCTGGAGGGCACCGGGGCAGGCGTCGTCGTCACGCAAACGCTTCACCCGTCCACCGTACGGGCGTATGTTCGGGCCATGGTCGCCGATCTGCGGGTTCGCACCTAGCAGGCGCCGATGCCCCCGACCAGTCAAGGCAAAGCGCGGGCGGCCGCGCTGGTGGTGCTGGTCCTGCTGCTCGGCGTCGCGCTTCGGGGCACGCTGCCGGGCACGCAGCCCACCGAGCGGGCGCAACCAGCCGACAGCACCGCGGGCCTGCTGGGCCTTGTGACCCTGGTCGTCGTGTGCCTGCTGGTGATCGTGGTCTCGATCGTGGCGAAGCTGCGTGACCCGCAGCGCGCGAAGCAGGCCGCCCGCGGTTATGTCCCCGGCGGCGGTGGCGGCGTGAGGCAGCGACGCAGCTGGCGCTTCCTGCTGGTGGTCGTCGCCGCGGTGCTGGCTTGGCTGCTGGTCGCCGCGCTGTTCGCACAGCTGCGCCTTCCGCAGCTCGACGGCGGCCCGTCGCCGCAACCGCAGCCGGGTGCCCCGCCGACGGGCACCGCGCCCGCTGCCGGCGACCCACCCACACCGGCACCCGACCCCGGCGCGGGTGATGCCGTGTTCTCGTACCTGCTCGTCAGTTTCGCGGTGCTGCTCGCGGCCGTCCTGGTCGGCGCGATCCTTCTGCGGATACGGGAACGCCGCCGTGACCCGCAAGCCCCGCCCGCCGCCGACATCCCCGGCGGGCAGGCCGCCGCGGGTCCCGGATCGCTCGCGCTGGCGGCCGAACGCGGCCTTGCCGAGGTCGGCGACCTCAGCCGTGAACCGCGGGCGGCCATCATTGCGTGTTACGCGGCAATGGAACACGCACTGGCCGACTCTCCCGGCGCCGCCCCGCAGGAATCCGACACCCCTTCGGAGGTCCTGGCCCGCGCGGTCGAGCACGACGCCATACATCCCGGCAGCGCAACCGAACTCGTCGCCTTGTTCGCCGAGGCCCGGTTCTCCACCCACGTGATGAACGAGGGGCATCGAGAAACCGCCGAACGGGCCCTGCGGCTGGTTCTCGACGAGCTGCGGAGTCCGGTGTGATCCGACTGGTGGCCGGCGGGCTCTTCCTGGTGATCGCGGCCGAAACGCTCGCGCTCGTGCTGAGCGCGAGCCGCTGGGTGCTGCCCGCCGCCGGACTCGCGGTCGCGTTGTTCCTCCTGGCGGCCCGGTTCGCGTTTGACGCCGCTCAACGCCACCCGGCGTCCGAGCCGGGTGCGGACGAGCCCGCGGAAGCCTTGCGGCGCTGGCGGTCCCGCACCGAGTCGACGGTCCAGTGGGCGGACTCCACCCGGGAGGACTGGGACCGGCATCTGCGGCCCCGGCTGGCGCGCGAGTTCGTGCTCGCCACCCGCCAGCGGGACCCGGTTGCGTTACACGCGACCGGCCGCATCGTATTCGGCGACGACCTGTGGGACTGGGTGGACCCGAACAACGTCACCCGAACCCGCGGCCGCGATCCCGGACCGGGGTACGCCACGCTCGAGGAAATCCTGCGACGGATGGAAAACCTATGACCATGCCTGCCCCGGCGATGACGGCGTACTGCGACGCGGTACTCGACGAGATCGAACGGGCGGTGGTCGGTAAGCGCGCGGCACTCACCCTGATCCTGACCACGGTGCTGGCCGGTGGACATGTCCTGATCGAAGACCTGCCGGGCATGGGCAAGACGCTGATCGCGCGGTCGTTCGCCGCGGCGCTGGGCCTGCGGTTCACCCGGGTGCAGTTCACCCCCGACCTGCTGCCCGCGGACTTGCTGGGCTCGACGATCTACGACATGGCCTCGGGCCGTTTCGAATTCCGGCCCGGCCCGATCTTCACCAACCTGTTGATGGCCGACGAGATCAATCGCACCCCACCCAAGACGCAGGCCGCGCTGCTGGAGGCGATGGCCGAACACCAGGTCAGCATCGACGGTGAAACCCACCGGCTGCCTTCACCGTTCATCGTGCT
The DNA here is from genome assembly GCA_023416315.1 of Actinomycetes bacterium. Lineage (GTDB taxonomy): Bacteria > Actinomycetota > Actinomycetes > Mycobacteriales > Mycobacteriaceae > Mycobacterium. The sequence continues at coordinate 1,839 of JAEZIA010000426.1, read as the reverse complement.
GGCCACCGACAACCCCATCGAGTACGAGGGCACCTATCCGCTGCCGGAGGCGCAGCTGGACCGGTTCGCCGTCAAGGTGGCGCTGAAGTACCTCTCCGAGGACGAGGAGACGACGATGCTGCGCCGGCGGCTGGAACGCGGGTCGGCCGAGGCGACGCTGCACCAGGTGGTGGACGCCGAAAGTCTGCTGGCGATGCGCGAATCCGTCGAGCAGGTATCGGTGCACGACGATGTGCTGCACTACGTGGTGTCCCTGGCCGGCGCCACCCGCAGCCACCCGCAGGTCGCCGTCGGGGCCAGCCCGCGCGCCGAACTCGACCTGGTTCAGCTGGCCCGGGCGCGTGCGCTGGTGTCCGGGCGCGACTACGTGATCCCGGAGGACGTCAAGGCGCTGGCCGTGCCCGCGATCGCCCACCGGATCAGCCTGCGCCCGGAGATGTGGGTGCGCAGCGTGCATGGATCCGACGTGGTCGAGCAACTGTTGCGCAGGCTGCCCGTGCCACGGGCTCACCGATGACCGACACCCGGCAGGCCGAAGCCGTATTCCGTTGGCAGGCAGCGCCATTGACCCGTGCCATCGCCACCTGTGCCGGCGTCGCACTGGCCGTTGCGGTGATCGGGTCACGCTGGCAGCTGATCGCGTTCGTGGCGCCGATGCTCGGCGTCCTGGCCTCGATCGGCTGGCAGCGGCGGCCGGCGGCGGTGTCGGTGCTGGGCGGTCCGGCGACCACACGGTGCTTCGAGAACGAGCCGATGCAGTTGCACGCCGAACTGGCGGGCGAGGCAGCCGGCGCCACATTGGAACTCGTGGCGGTGCCCGGGCTGCAGACCGAGACGGTCACCGCCGGCGACCAGCACGTGACGGTGTCCGCCAGTGCGCAGCGGTGGGGCCGCTATCCGCTGCGCACCCGGGTGCGGATGCTTGGCGCGGGCGGCCTGCTGCGCGGCACCGCGATCGTCGACGCGGCCGACCTCTTCGTCTTCCCGGTGGCACCGCCGCAGCCGACCGGAATTCCGCGCACCGAATTGCCGGACCGGCTCGGCACCCATCTGACCCGCCACATCGGCCCCGGTGTCGAATTCGCCGACATCCGCCCGTATCTGCCCGGCGATCAGCTTCGCACGGTGAACTGGGCGGTCAGCGCCCGCCGCGGCAGCCTGCACGTCACCGAACGGCTGACCGACCGGGCCGCCGACGTGGTCGTCCTCGTCGACATGAGTGCCCAGCCCGCGGGGCCGGCGACCGCGTCCACCGAGCGGGCGCTGCGCGGCGCGACGCAGGTGGTACAGACCGCGTTGCGCAACGGTGACCGAGCCGGAATCGTCGGGCTCGGCGGCCGCAAACCCCGTTGGCTCGGCGCCGACATCGGCCGCCGCCAGTTCTACCGGGTGCTCGACGCCGCGCTCGGCGTGGGCAGCGAATATCAAGACACCGCAGGCACATTGGCGCCACGGGCGGCGGTTCCGCCGGGTGCGGTCGTCATCGCGTTCTCGACGTTGCTCGACACCGGGTTCGCGCTGGCGCTGATCGACCTGTGCAAGCGGGGACATACCGTGGTTGCGGTCGACGTGCTGGAGGGCTGGCCGTTCGCCGACGACAACGACCCGATCCTGCAGCGTATGTGGGGGCTGCAGCGTTCGTCGATGTACCGGGACATGGTGGTGATCGGCGTCGACGTGGTGCCGTGGCCGGGCGGCATCACCCTCGATCAGGCGATGAGCCTGGTGCCTGACCGCGGCCGGCGGCGGTCGTGACCCCGCAGCGACTGGTGGCAGCACTGTTCGGAGGGGCGATGACCGCCGCGGCGGCGGTGGGCGCGGGCACCCCCGGCCTGGCCG
>JAEZIA010000391.1 GCA_023416315.1 Actinomycetes bacterium | reverse complement strand
CGCCATCTGCGGGATCTCGCCGACGTTCCAGGCCGAGACGATGATGCGGCGGCTGTCGGGGTCGGTGCGCAGCAGCTCGAGTGCGGCGCTGATCTGGTCGATATGCTCGCCCGACGGCGTCGGCCACGACCGCCACTGGACGCCGTAGACCGGGCCGAGATCGCCTGTCGGAGAAGCCCATTCGTCCCAGATGCTGACACCGTGCTGCTGCAGCCAGGCGACGTTGGAGTCGCCGCGCAGGAACCACAGCAGCTCGTAGACCACCGATTTCAGGTGCACCTTCTTGGTGGTGATCAGCGGGAAGCCGGCCGACAGGTCGTAGCGCAGCTGGTGGCCGAACACACTGCGGGTGCCGGTACCGGTGCGATCGGATTTCGGTGTGCCCTGCTCGAGCACAAGTCGCAGCAGATCCTCATACGGTGTGGCGATCGGCACGCCGCTCAGCTTACGTGCGGGAGCGGAGAGTACAAACGAAGCCATGCCGACCATCTCTGACACCGTCACCACCGCCGATGGAACCTGTCCGGTCACGCTCGCCGTCCCCGACGGAGGCGGCCCCTGGCCTGGTGTGATCATGTATCCGGACGCGGGCGGCACCCGCGGGACCGCGATCGACATGGCGGTCCGGCTGGCCGACCTGGGCTACGCGGTGCTGGTGCCCGACGTCTACTACCGCAGCGGCGACTGGGCGCCGTTCGACATGGCCACGGTGTTCAGTGACCAGAGCGAACGGCAGCGGCTGTTCTCGATGATCGGCAGTGTCACCCCGGACGCGATGGCCTCCGACGCGCAGGCGTTCTTCGACTACCTGGCGGGGCGTCCCGAGGTCACCGGCGAAACGTTCGGCACCACTGGCTACTGCATGGGTGGCCGCACGTCGCTGACGGTCGCGGGTCGGGTGCCCGAGCGGGTCGCGGCAGCGATGTCGTTTCACGGCGGCGGCCTGGCCTCCGATGATCCCGACAGCCCGCATCTGCTGGCCGACAAGATCACCGCGGCGGTCTATGTCGGTGGGGCGCAGGGCGACGCCTCGTTCACCGAGGCCCAAGCCGAGACCCTGGACAAGGCGCTGACCGCGGCCGGGATCGAGCACACCATCGAGTGGTATCCGGCCGCCCACGGCTTCGCGGTTCCCGACAACGCCCCGTACGACGAGGCTGCGGCAGCGCGGCATTGGGACGCGACGACCGAGTTCTTCGGAGCGCACCTACCCCGCTGATCTGTCGTCGCGGCTGCGACGGAAGCTGGCCACCGCGCGGATCACGCCACGGGAGGCGTACACCGCCACGACACCCGACAGCAGGATCAGAAAGACGAACATCACCAGCCAGTTGGTGCGGCTGTGCGGCACATTCCACCAGACGATCGTGAACAGCACCGCGCAGACGAAGACCACGATGTCGCGCCAGTTGCCCTTGTACGACGCCGCGATCTCGCGCAGCTCGCGGCTCTTCTCGGTGGTGACGATGAGATCGGCGATGCGCTCGTCGATGCTCTTACGCAGTCGGGCACGCAGCTCGACATTGTCGTCGGGAATCTTGTCGAGCAGTTCCAGGTCGGCCTTGATCGCGCCGCGGACATCGGGCCCGCGCAGATTGCCCGCGGCGACACCCAGCAGGGCCCCACCGGCGATCGGTGCGGCTCCCAGCGCGATCTCAGCGATTCCCGGCATGACACCTCACGTCCTTCGTCGGCGCGGTCGTTCCCCAGACGGTAGAACCGACCGGCCGCTGGGTCCAGGAAGCCACGTCGGTGCGTGTGTCACATCGTGCGACGGACGTTCTAGCCTGAGCGCGTGGGCACTCCGGAAGCAGTCACAGCGGATAACTTCGTTCGGGCCGAATCGGATCTGTATTTCAGTCACATCGTCGAGGACGACGGGTTCGGACAGTTCATGCACTATCGGGCCCTGACCCCCATCGACAGTCAGCGGGTCATCCGGCAGAACCGTGACACGCTGTATTCCGCCGCGGTCTTCGACCTCGCTGCCGGCCCGGTCACTATCGGATTGCCGGATGCCGGCCGGCGGTTCCTGTCCGCGCAGATCATCACCCAGGACCACTACGTTCCGCGGGTTATCTACGGCCACAACGAGTTCCGGTTGAATCGCGACGAGATCGGCACCCGTTACGCGGTGGTGGCAGTGCGAATCCTGGTCGATCCGAACGACGCCGACGACCTCCCCGTGGTGCACAGGCTGCAGGACGCCATCGAAGTCCAGCAGGAGGGGCGCGGTCGTTTCGAGATCCCCTCCTGGGATCCCGCCAGCCAGAGCACCGTCCGCCAGGCGCTGCTGACTCTGGCCGCCACCCTGACCGACACCAAGGGCATGTTCGGAACGCGTGCGGCCGTCGATCCGGTACGGCATCTGATCGGATCGGCGTCGGCCTGGGGCGGAAACCCCGAAGAGGACGCGCTGTATCTCAACATCACCCCGGACGACAACGACGGCACGACGGTCCACCGCCTGACCGTCGCCGACGTGCCGGTGGACGGTTTCTGGTCGATCACCGTCTACAACCGGGACGGCTACCTCAGCGCGAATGCTCTGGATCGCTACTCCTACAACAGCCTGACCGCGACGCCCGACCCTGACGGCGCCACCACCATCCAGTTCGGTGGCTGCACCGACGACACCGCGAACTGCCTGCCCGTCACCCCCGGATGGAACTATCTGGTCCGTCTCTACCGTCCTCGGCCGGCGATCCTCGGCGGCGAGTGGACCTTCCCCACCGCGCGGCCCCGCTGAGGGTCACTGCTCCATCAGCGTCGCGGCCACCGTCGCGCCGAGGTTCCAGCAGGCCTCGACGTCGTCCCTGGTCGGCTTGCCGGAGACGATGACGGTGTCCGCGGCGCGGACCCAACCCAGACCGGCGGTGATGCCGTCGATGGCGCGCTGCGCCCCTTCGGTGCCCTCA
>JAEZIA010000342.1 GCA_023416315.1 Actinomycetes bacterium | reverse complement strand
TCGAAACTGCGGGGCACTTTGTAGCCGCCGATCAACGTCTTGCAGAACTCGCGAAGTTCGTCGTGGCCCGCGCTCGCCCCTTCGGCCAGCACCACGACAGCGTGCACCCGCTCACCCCACCGCTCGTCCGGCACACCGATCACGGCACAGGTGGCGACCGCGGGATGGCGCGCCAGCGCGTTCTCCACCTCGACCGAGTACACGTTCTCGCCGCCGGACACGATCATGTCCTTGAGCCGGTCGACGACGAAGACGTAACCGCGGTCGTCCATGTACCCGGCGTCGCCGGTGTGCATCCACCCACCCCGCAGGGCCGCGGCCGTCTCCTCGGGTTTGCCCCAGTACCCGGCCATCACGTGGCCGCCGCGGACGGTGATCTCGCCGACCTCGCCGCGCGGCAGCTCCACGTCGTCCTCGCCGACGATGCGGACCTCCGAGTGTGGCGCGGCCCGCCCGCCCGAGCGGCGCAGATTCGGGTCGTCGTGGTCCTGCGGCGAGAGCAAGGTCGCGACGGGCGCCACCTCGGTCATCCCGTACGCCTGCACGAACGAGGCGGTGGGCAACCGCTGCGCCGCGCGTTCGAGCAGCGCGGCCGCGATCGGCGACCCGCCATACAACACCGCCCGCAGGCTGGACGTGTCGTAATCGGCCAGCGCCGGATGGTCGACCAGCATCTGCACCATCGTGGGCACCAGCAGCATGTCGGTGATGCGGTGCTGCTGCACCGCGTCCAGCACCCAGTCGGGCCGAAACGCCGGGATGAACACATGCCTGCCGCCGTGCGCCAGCTGCGCCGTCCAGATCGCCAGGTCCGCGAGATGGAACATCGGTGCGGCGTGCAGCAACGGGCCGCCCGAGGTGAGGAACAAACCCGACGCCAGGCAGCCCAATGCCGAGGTCATCAGGTTGTCGTGAGTGAGCATGACGCCCTTGGGATGTCCGCTGGTGCCACCGGTGTAGAAGATGCCGGCCAGATCCGAGCCGCTGCGGTGCGCATCGGGCGCCGGGTCGGCGGCGGCGACGAGCTCCTCGTAGCTCAGCAACCCCTCCGGTGCCGGGCCGTCACCGCAATAGATGACATCACCCAAATCGGGGTACTGCGAACGCAATTCGGCGAGCATCGGAGCGAAGGTGTCGTCGATCAGCAGGGTGCGGGTCGCGGAATCACGCAGGCTGTAGGCGATCTCGGCCGCACTCCAGCGGATATTGATCGGGTTGACGACGGCGCCGGCCCACGGCGTGGCGAGTAGGTATTCCGCGTAGCGGTCGGAGTTCAGCGACAGCATCGCGACGCGGTCGCCCTCGCGGACCCCCAGCGTTGCGAAGGCGCCGGCCAGTCGGGCGATCCGGTCGGCCGCCTCGGCGAAGGTCCGCACCCGCGGGCCGCAGACCGTCATCACCTCATGGGGCGTCGCCCGCACCGACCGGTGCAGGCCCTGCGTCAGATACATTCCCGCGGTCATGGTCACCCTGGTCGCAGTGTAGGTCCTTGCACCCGAACGAATTGACGGAAACGACCGCGCGCCTGCGCTGATCGGCCGTCGCAGGCGCATAGAGTCACTTGACTCGTAACCAGGGAGGACATGCACGTGACGGCGCGCTTTTTCGCGCAAAGTCCATGGGTTGACCCCGTCGCGCAGCCGAGCCAGCTGCGCCGGCCACGGCCCCGCGGCTCCGGAATTCCCGCGCTGAACGGGATTCGTGGCGTCGCCGTCGCTCTCGTCCTGATCGGTCACAGTGGAATCCCGGGTGTCGCAGGTGGATTCATCGGGGTCGACGTCTTCTTCGTGCTCAGCGGATTCCTGATCACGTCGCTGCTGCTCGACGAGATCGGCCGGACCGGTCGACTCGACCTCGGTGCGTTCTGGATTCGTCGCGCGCGCCGGCTACTTCCCGCGCTGCTGCTGATGGTGCTGGCGGTGATCGCCGCACGGCTGCTGTTCCCGCCGGATGCCGTCAGTGCCCTGCGCAGCGACGCGGTCGCGGCGTTCCTGTGGGTGGCGAACTGGGCGTTCGTGTCGCAGGAGACCGACTACTTCAGCCAGGGCGCCCCGCCCTCCCCGCTGCAGCACACCTGGTCGCTCGGGGTGGAGGAGCAGTACTACCTGATCTGGCCGCTGCTGATCGTGGCCGCCGCCGTGCTGCTGGCCGCGATCGCCCGGCGGCGCAAGAAGACGCCGACGATCGTCGCGGTGCGCCGCGCGGTGCTGGTGCTTGCCCTCCTCGGCACCGCGGCGTCGGCGACCGAGGCGATCCTGATGGCCTCGGACGCCTCGCTGAACCGGGTCTACTTCGGCACCGACACCCGCGCGCAGGCACTGCTCATCGGCGCCGCCGCGGCCGCGCTTCTGGTGCGGGACTGGCCCGCGATGCTGGCGGGCTGGCCGCTGATCCGGTCCCGGTGGGGCCGTTGGCTGGCCGCGGGTGTGCCGGTGGCCGGGGTGGCGGTGCTGGCCGCGATCACCCACGTGGCGACCGGCAGCGCCGCCGAGTTCCGCAATGGCCTGCTGATCGTGGTCGCCGTCGCCGCGGTCGCCGTGATCGCCCCGGTCGCCCTCGAACAGCGCGGCCCGGTGGCGTGGGTGCTGGCCACCCCGCCGCTGGTCGCGCTCGGCGTGATCTCCTACGGCGTCTACCTCTGGCACTGGCCGGTGTTCCTGGTGCTCACCGGGGAACGCACCGGCTGGACGGGCTACCCGCTGTTCGCCGCCCGCTGTGCGATCACGGTGGCCGTGGCGGCGGGGTCGTGGTGGCTGATCGAGCGCCCGATCCGGCGCTGGCGGCCGGTGCACGTTCCGCAGCTCCGGCTGGCCGCCGCCACCATCGCCACGGCCGTCGCGGTCGCGACGGTGGTGGTGCCGGTGGGAACCCGGATCGACCCCTCGAGCCCGGACATCACCCAGGCCGCGTTGGTGTCCCCGGTGGAGACGGTGCGGGTGGCCGCACCGGTGCAAGCCGGCCCGCGCCCGCACACCGTCTCGGTGTTCGGCGACTCGATCGGGTGGACGATGATGCGCTATCTGCCGCCCACCCCCGGCATCAGCTTCCTGGATCGCACCACGATCGGCTGCGGCCTGGTCCGCGGCGGACCGTACCGCTACTCCGGGCAGCCGCTGGAGCAGAAGCCCGAATGCGACGCCTGGCCGGAACGGTGGACGCAGCGGATCGGCCACGACCGGCCCGATGTGGCGTTGATGGTCGTCGGGCGCTGGGAGACGGTGGACCGCAAGTGGAATGGCCGCTGGGCGCACATCGGCCAGCCGGACTTCGACGCCTATCTGGAGAGCGAACTGCGCCGCGCGCTGGACATCCTGGGCTCAACCGGGGCGCTGGTGGTGGTGACCACCGAGCCGTACAACCGCCACGGTGAGCAGGCCGACGGCACGCTGTATCCCGAGGATCAGCCGAGCCGGGTCAACCAGTGGAACACGTTGCTGCGCAAGGTCGTCAACGGGCGCCCGAACGTCACCTTGCTGGACCTGAACAAGAAGCTCGGCCCGAATGGCAGCTATACCAACAAGATCAACGGTGTGCAGGTGCGCAGCGACGGTGTGCATCCCACCCCGAACGCGGTCAAGTGGCTGACCCCGTGGCTGCTTGACGCCGTGCGCTGACGCCGTGCGTCAGGAGTGCCCAAGTCTGCGCTGCTGGATGGCCGGCCTCAGTGCCCGAGCCGGCCGCGGCCCATGCGCAGCAGCAGCATCGCCAGGTCCTTACCGTCCTGCCCCAGCTCGCTGTAGCGCTCGATGACCTTCATCTCGCGGCTGTGCACCAGGCGGGTGCCACCGGAGGCCATCCGAGCCCGGCCGATCGCCTGAGACACCTCGGTGCGGCGCTTGACCGCGGCCAGGATCTCGGCGTCGAGCCGGTCGATCTCGCCACGCAGGTCGTCGATGTTGTTCTCGGCTTCAGGAACCATTTCCAGAGTCATCGCTTCGTTCTCCTCGTGTGTGGGTCTGGTCTCATTCGGTCCCGGGCCTCACACAAGAGACGAGCCCCGGGTCGCCGATGTGGACCGCGGGGCTCTCGGGTTGAGCAGCTAGACACCCACGGGCACCGCGGACCGGTACCCGTAGAAAAATCGACGCCGCAGAGAAAGCACGTTAGAAGTGTGCCACTCCCGAGCCCGGCTTCGCAAAAAAACTGTCGCCATACAGCGGTAAGTTGGGTCGGACATGAGTGTGCACGTGACAGATTTCAAACCCCCGCCCGACGCGGCCGAACTCCTCGAGGGCCTCAACCCTCAGCAGCGCCAGGCTGTGCTGCATGAAGGCCCGCCACTGCTGATTGTGGCGGGCGCCGGATCGGGCAAGACGGCCGTCCTCACCCGCCGGATCGCCTACCTGCTTGCGGCCCGCGACGTCGGGCCCGGTCAGGTGCTCGCGATCACGTTCACCAACAAGGCGGCCGCCGAGATGCGCGAGCGGGTGGTGGCCCTCGTCGGGCCCCGGGCACGCAACATGTGGGTCTCGACGTTCCATTCCACCTGCGTGCGGATCCTGCGCAATCAGGCCTCGCTGCTACCGGGGCTGAACTCCAACTTCTCGATCTACGACGCCGACGACTCCCGCCGGTTGCTGTTGATGATCGCCAAGGACATGGGGCTGGACACCAAGCGGTACTCGCCGCGTCTGCTGGCCAACGCGATTTCCAACCTCAAGAACGAGCTGATCGTGCCCGAGGACGCGGTGGCCGCCCTCGAGCCGGGCTCCGACGACCTGGCCCGCACGGTCGCCAGCGTCTACGGCGAATACCAGCGGCGGCTGCGGTCGGCCAATGCGCTGGATTTCGACGATCTGATCGGCGAGACCGTGGCGGTGCTGCAGAACTTCCCGCAGATCGCGCAGTACTACCGCAGGCGGTTCCGGCACATCCTGGTCGACGAATACCAGGACACCAACCACGCCCAGTACGTCCTGGTCCGCGAGCTGGTCGGGGTGAACGCCCCGGACACCGACACCGTGTCGCCCAGCGAGTTGTGCGTGGTCGGTGACGCCGACCAGTCGATCTATGCGTTCCGCGGCGCGACGATTCGCAACATCGAGGACTTCGAGCGGGACTTCCCGAACGCCACCACGATCCTGCTCGAGCAGAACTACCGGTCGACTCAAAACATCCTGAACGCGGCCAACTCGGTGATCGCGCGTAACCCGAACCGCCGGGAGAAGCGGCTGTGGACCGACGAAGGCGACGGCGAGCTGATCGTCGGCTACGTCGCCGACAACGAGCACGACGAGGCCCGCTTCGTCGCAGGCGAGATCGACGCGCTCGTCGACCGCGGTGAGATCACCTATAACGACGTCGCGGTGTTCTACCGGACCAACAATTCGTCGCGGTCGCTGGAAGAGGTGTTCATCCGCGCCGGCATCCCCTATAAGGTGGTCGGCGGCGTTCGGTTCTACGAGCGCAAGGAGATTCGCGATATCGTCGCCTACCTGCGGGTGCTGGACAACCCCGGTGACGCCGTCAGCCTGCGCCGCATCCTGAACACCCCGCGCCGCGGTATCGGCGACCGCGCCGAGGCGTGCGTGGCGGTGTACGCCGAGAACACCGGCGCCAGCTTCAACGACGCCCTGCAGGCCGCCGCCGAGGGCAAGGTCCCGATGCTCAACACCCGCTCGGAGAAGGCCATCGCCTCGTTCGTGGCGTTGCTCGACGAGTTGCGCGGCGGTCTCGACGGCGAGCTCGGCGACCTGGTCGAGTCGGTGCTCGACCGCACCGGCTACCGTCGCGAGCTCGAGGCGTCCAACGACCCGCAGGACCTGGCGCGCCTGGACAACCTCAACGAATTGGTGAGCGTCGCACACGAATTCAGCATCGACCTGGCCAACGCGCAGGCGCTTCGCGAGGAGGAGGAGCTCGACGAAGACATCCCCGAAACCGGGGTGCTGGCGCAGTTCCTGGAGCGGGTGTCACTGGTCGCCGACACCGACGAGATCCCCGAGCACGGCTCCGGTGTGGTCACCATGATGACCCTGCACACCGCCAAGG
>JAEZIA010000323.1 GCA_023416315.1 Actinomycetes bacterium | reverse complement strand
ATCATCGACGACCAGCCGGGGTTGTGAGCGGCGCGCGGACCCTCGGCATTTCGCGGGCGCTGCGAGCCACCCGGCGCTAAAGTCCGAAGGTATGACCGCCAGGTCCGACCCGGTGCTACCGAGCAATCAGTCGACCAACCCCCGGCAGCTCAAGCGGCTCAGCCGCGACTTCGCCGAAGTCGGTGTCGGCATTCCGCCCGAGCGTCTGCAGCAGATCGCGATGGGCGCGGCAGCCACCGAGGATGAGCGAGTCGACGTCGCCTTCGCCCTGACCGCGACCGCGCTGCTCAGCGAGAAGCGCCGGCGGCGGTCCAAAGTCAGCCGCGCGCAACGCAGTTGCGTGCATGCGATCGTGGTGGTCGCCGCGACCCTGATCGCGATCAATGTGCTGCTGTGCCTCGGGATGCTGCTGTTCGTGCTGACCCAGCACACCACCCCGTATTAGTCAGCGGTCACATACCCGTCGGCGACATCGAGTGCCTTGTCCAGGATGGCCAGGCCCTCGGCCACCTCCGCGTCACTGATGTTGCAGGCAGGCACCGCGTGGATGCGGTTGAAGTTCGCGAACGGCAGCAGTCCGCCGGACTTGCACGCGGCCAGCACCGCGTTCATCGCCGGGCTGGAGCCACCGTAGGGGGCCAGCGGTTCGCGGGTCTGCTGATTGGCCACCAGCTCGATCGCCCAGAACACGCCGAGGCCGCGGACCTCGCCCACCGACGGGTGGCGGGCCGCCAGCTCGCGCAGGCCCGGGCCGAGCACCTGCTCGCCGATCCTGGCGGCATTGGCCACCATCGCTTCGTCTTCCATCGCGTTGATCGTGGCCACCGCGGCGCCGCACGCCAGTGGGTGACCCGAGTAGGTCAGCCCGCCCGGATACGCGCGGTCGGCGAAGGTGTGGTAGATCGCGTCGTTGATCGCGACGCCACCGAGCGGTACATACCCCGACGTCACACCCTTGGCGAACGTCATCAGGTCGGGCACCACGTCGAAGTTCTGGATGGCGAACCACTTTCCGGTCCGGCCGAAGCCGGCCATCACCTCGTCGGCGATGAACACGATGCCGTGGCGGTCGCAGATCTCCCGCACGCCGGCCATATAGCCGGGCGGGGGCACCATGATGCCCGCGGTGCCGGGCACCGACTCCAGGATGATCGCCGCAATCGACGCCGGGCCCTCGTGGGCGATCAGCCGCTCGAGGTAGTCCAGCGCGCGCTCGGACTCCTGCTGCTCGTTCTCGGCGAAGAACGACGAGCGGTACAGGAACGGGCCGTTGAAGTGCACGACGCCGGAGCTCGCGTAGTCGTTGGGGTACCGCCGCGGGTCGCCGGTCAGGTTGACCGCGGTGTCGGTGCCGCCGTGATAGGAGCGGTAGCGGGAGAGCACCTTGTAGCGCCCGGTGTGCAGGCGGGCCATCCGGACCGCGTGCTCGACGGCGTCGGCGCCGCCGTTGGTGAAGAACACATGGTTCAGATCACCGGGGGTGCGCTCGGCGATCAGCCGGGCGGCCTCGGACCGGGCGGCATTGGCGTGTTGCGGCGCGATCGTGCACAGCTTGGCGGCCTGCTCGGCGATCGCGGCGACGACCTTCGGATGCTGGTGGCCGATGTTGGTGAACACCAGCTGCGAGGAGAAGTCGAGCAGCTTGTTGCCCTCGCCGTCCCACACGTAAGAGCCGTCGGAGGCGACGATCGTCATCGGGGTGATCTGGGCCTGCGCCGACCAGGAATGGAACACGTGCGCCCGGTCCAGCTCGTAGGCCCGGGCCGCTTCGGCGCGGGCGGTGGCGAGGTCCTGGCCGTTGGGCAGGACGTGGGAATCGATACTCGTCATGGATGCCTCTTTCGAGCTCAGTGGTTCTGCGGGAAGCCGAGGTTGATGCCGCCATGGGAGGGATCGAGCCACCGCGTGGTGACCACTTTGCCACGGGTGAAGAAGTGCACTCCTTCGGTCCCGTGCGCATGGGTGTCGCCGAACAGTGAGCTCTTCCAGCCGCCGAAGCTGTAGTAGGCGGTCGGCACCGGGATCGGCACGTTGATGCCGACCATGCCGACCTCGACCTCGTTCTGGAACCGCCGGGCCGCACCGCCGTCGTTGGTGAAGATGGCGGTGCCGTTGCCGTACGGGTTCTCATTGATCAGCCGCAGGGCTTCGTCATAGGTGTCGACGCGGACCACCGAGAGCACCGGGCCAAAGATCTCGTCGGTGTAGACGCTCATCTCCGGGGTGACATTGTCGAGCAGGGTGGGGCCCAGCCAGAACCCGTCCGCCCCGCCGTCGACGCCCACGCCGCGGCCGTCGACGACGACGGTGGCGCCGGCGGCCTCGCCGGCCTCGATGTAGGAGGCGACCTTGTCGCGGTGCGCCTTGGTCACCAGCGGACCCATGTCGGAATCGCGGGTGCCGTCGCCGATCTTCAATGACGTTGCGCGTTCGGCGATCTTGGCCACCAGCTCGTCACCGATCGGACCGACCGCGACGGCAGCCGAAATCGCCATACAGCGTTCGCCTGCCGACCCGAAGCCGGCGTTGATCATCGCATCGGCGGCGAGGTCGAGATCGGCGTCAGGCAGGATCACCGCGTGGTTCTTGGCTCCGCCGAGCGCCTGCACCCGCTTGCCGTGCTGGGTCCCGGTGGAATAGACGTACTGGGCGATCGGCGTGGAACCGACGAACGACACCGCCTTGATGGCCTTGTTGGTCAGCAGTTCGTCGACGGCGACCTTGTCGCCCTGCAGGACGTTGAAGACACCGGCCGGAAGACCGGCCTCGGCCCACAGGTTCGCGATCCACAGCGCGGCCGACGGGTCCTTCTCAGAAGGCTTGAGTACCACCGTGTTTCCGGCGGCGATGGCGATCGGGAAAAACCACATTGGCACCATCGCCGGGAAGTTGAACGGGCTGATCACCGCAACCGGTCCCAGCGGCTGGCGGATCGAGGCGACGTCGACGTTGGTCGAGGCGTTCTCGGTCATCCCGCCCTTGAGCAGATGCGGTATGCCGCAAGCGAATTCGACGACTTCCTGACCGCGGGCGACCTCGCCGAGGGCATCGGAGAGCACCTTGCCGTGCTCGGCGGTGATGATCTCGGCGAGTTCCTGCTTACGGGCGTTGAGCAGCTCCCGGAAGGCGAAGAGTACCGAGACGCGCTTGGCCAGCGAGGTGTCCCGCCAGGACGGGAACGCGGCAACGGCGGCGTCGATGACCGCGCGGGCGTCGGCGACGTCGGCGAGCGCGACCTGACCGGTGACCGCTCCGGTGGCCGGGTTGGTGACGACAGCGGTCCGGTCACTGCTTCCGGCGAAATTCTTGCCATCGGCCCAGTGGGCAATGGTGCGGACGCGGGTATTGGGCGCGGTGAGGGTCATACCGGACATTCTGCGGGCCGATCACCCGCTATCCGGCCGACAAATTGTAAGTAGATCGCGCTCGGCCTTTACACTATGTAAATGGACCTGACGCTGGCCGACATCCTCGAGCTGCCGTCGGTCCGCCGCGGCGAACCGGAGGTGGTCTGCGACGGGCCGATGGATCACCCGGTGCGCTGGGTGCACGTCAGCGATCTTGCCGACCTGTCCGGGCTGCTGACCGGCGGCGAGCTCGTGCTGACCACCGGAGCGGCGCTGGCCGACCCGGCTCGCCGGGACGGCTACCTGCCGGGGCTGGCCGACGCCGGTGCCGTCGGCGTGGTGGTGGAACTCGGACTGCACATCGACCGGCTTCCGGAGTCCGTCCTCGCCGGCGGTGCGGCATTGTCGTTGCCGGTGATCGTGCTGCATCGGCCGGTGCGCTTCATCGACGTCACCGAAGAGGTGCATCGCAGGATCGTCGCCGACCAGTACGCCGAAGTGACCTATGCGCAACGGGTCCACGAGGCGTTCACCGCATTGAGTATGCGCCGCGCCTCGGTCGACCAGATCGTGAGTGCGGCCGCCGAGATGCTGGACACGCCAGTGGTGTTGGAAGATCTCAACCGGCAGGTGCTGGCGTTCGACGGCTGGGGGATCTCGGCGGCGGTCCTGCTGGCCGATTGGGAGCGCCGGTCGCGCCTGGCCGCTGCGGATGCGTGGACGGCGTGCCCGGTGGGCCCGCATCGCGAGGAGTGGGGCCGGTTGATCGCGCCGCGGGTCGCACCGGGTGACCGGCGCTCGATCATGACGCTGGAGCGCGCCGCCCAGGCGCTGGCCCTGAACCGGATGGTCGAACAGAACCGCAGCTCACTGGAACTGCGGGCACAGAGCGGTCTCATCGATGACCTGCGCCGGGGCCGGATCACCGATGAGGCGGAGGCGACCGCGCGCGCCCACACGCTGGGGCTGCGACCGGCGCTGACCTACGTGCCGATGGCCGTGCGATTGCGGGAGACCGCGGGTGCCGATCAGGTCGCCACCGCCCAACGGCGGGTGCGGACGCTGGACGCGATCATGCACACCGTTCGGGCCGCGGGCCACACCGGCCTGGCGGCCACCCGCGACGACGGTCAGGTCGACCTGGTGCTGGCCCCGCAGCGCAGCAGCGCTCTGGAGCAGGTGTGCACGGCGATCCACCATGCGGTCACCCGCCTGGACGGGGTGGCCGGCGCCACGATCGGAGTGGGGCCGGAGTCCAGCCGGCTGGTCGACGCGGTCGGTGGATTACGCGAGGCGGCCCACGTCGCTGAGGTTGCGATGTCGATGCCTTTGCAGGACAAGCCGTTTCACCGCGCGTCCGATGTGCGGCTGCGCGGTTTGCTATCGCTGATCCGGACCGATCCACGAGTGCAGGCGTTCGCCGAGACGGAGCTGGCCGGGCTCCTCGCGCATCGGGCCAAGCACGGCGACGAGGCGTTCGACCTATTGCGGCGCTTCCTGGCGGCGGGCGGCAACAAGGCCGAGCTGGCCAGGACGCTGAACATGTCCCGGCCAACGCTCTACGCCAGGTTGGAGGCGCTGCAGCGGATCGTGGGACTGGACCTCGATGACGCCGAATCCAGGACCTCGTTGCACGTGGCGATGCTGACCCTCAGCGCGGCAGGCGAGTAGCGCCGCATCATTCCTTCGTGGGGTCTTCCGCTTCGCGACGCTCGTCCTTGAGCCGCTCCTTGCTGCGCAGCAGCCGAAGCAACGTCACCAGCACCAGGCCGCCGATCATGTTGCCGAGCAGCGTGTACCAGAGCCACGCCAGCCAATCGAGGTAACCGAACGGCGCCTGTCCGGTCGACAGCGCACCAAAGATCAACAGCGAGTCCAGGATCGAGTGAAACAGCTGAAGCCCGGCCAGCAGGAATGCTCCGCCGACCGCCGCGGCAATCTTGGCAGGCATCGAATCGGTGCCGTGCTGCATGCGCGTCATCAACGTGATCACCATGCCGCCCAACACCGCCAGCGCCACGCTCTGCACCGATAGCGGTGCGTCGACGAAGTGCTCCGCCGAGGTGATCGTCTGTTCTTTCAGCTTGGGGAACGCCGCGACGATCAACGTCATGATCAGCCAGCCGCCGGCAAGGTTGGCCACCAACGTGCCGCCCCAGAGCTTGACCAGCTGGCCCACGCTCGCGCGCTTGGCGGCCACGGTGGTCACCGGCACCAGGAAGCCCTCGGTGAACAGCTCGCTGCGACCGAGCAGCAGGGCCAGGAATCCGATGGAAAATGCCAGACCGGCCAGCAGGTGATTGTGGGTTTCGTGCAGCACCGACAGGTACGCGAGCACCCCCATCGCCACCTCGGTGCCGCCGAAGAACCCGGTGACCAGTACTTCACGCGTACTGCGATGCAGGCGTTGGCTTCCTTCGTCCACCATCCGGTTGAACGCGGCCTCGAGCTCGTCCTCGATCGGGCTCTCGGATTGGCCCAGCTGGCGTTGGCTCGTTGAACTCACGGTTCGGTGTACCCACGCGCGATGGCGCCGACACTCCGACGCCGCTGAGCACTCGCCCAACAGTCGCCCATACACTGGGCCACGTGGGCATTCTCGTGGGCTTCGCGCCGTGGATCGTCTATTGGGTATTGGTCGGCAACGTCCCGTTCAAGACCGCCGTCCTGGTGGCCCTTGGCATCGCGATCATCGGGCTGGTGATGGGACGGACCCGCAAGGCTGCCGGGCTGACGTTCGAAATCGGCGCTGTCGCAACGTTCTTGGTGCTGACGGTGGTGACTTTTCTGACGAGCCGGCCGGTTGCGGAACAGTGGCTGCTGCCGTTGAGCAACGCGGGGATCTTCCTGGTGGCTCTGGTGGGCGCGCTGGTCGGTAAGCCGTTCGTGCGCGAGTTCGCCGCCGCCGGTCGCTCCGATGAGATCATCAACAGCGAGGCGTTCAAGAACATCACTGCGCTGTTGACCTGGATCTGGGTCGGCGCCTTCGCGGGTATGACGGTGTCGTCGGCGATCCCGCCGATCGCACGCCAAGACGCCACTGTCCTCGACACCGCAACGCCGCTGTCGTTCGTGTGCTACTGGTTGATCCCGTTCGCGCTGCTGGGTCTGGCCGCGGTGGCCTCGCGGATCCTGCCCGACACGATGGAGATCAGCGACGACGTGGTGCGCGAGACGTCGTTCGTCGCCTATAGCGAAGCCGCGATCGACGAGTTGTACTACCTCGCCCAGGAGCACGCCAACCGCGAAGTCGGCGCGGGCAAGGAGGCCTACGACGTCAAGGTCGGGGGCATGGGGATGGCGCTCACCGGTGACGACTCCCGCAAATCGTGGCCGTCGACCTACCGGGTCCGCGACCGCCGGCGCTGAGGCGGCCGTCCCTACCGTCGCACATGTTGCTGACGCCGTGTCGGTGATCGCAACCAATCGGCCAAGGATGCACACCACTTCGGACACCGTTGCATCACGGTTCGGCTAAAAGCCCTGGTCAGCCCAGAACTGTGGGGAGCAGCTGTCAGCTGATTGCGGTAGAAAGTGACAGAAGTGACCTCTGTGATGAGGACGGAGCTTTGCTCGGAGGCGCCCGGAAGGTGGGAATCAAGATGAAGAAGCGCGTGTACGCCCTGGCCGTGAGCCTGGTGATGCTGCTCGCCATCCCTGGCCTGCTGGCTCCCACCGCAACCGCCGCGCCGGTGGGCCGGGATCAATACGTCAACCTCGTGATCCAGCGCGGCCTTGCCGCCCGCGGCATTCCGTATGCGTGGGCCGGCGGCGACATCAATGGCCCCACCCTGGGCAAAGGACCGAGCGAGACCGTGGTCGGCTTCGACTCGTCGGGACTCATCCAGTACGTCTACGCCGGTGTCGGCGCCAAACTGCCGCGCTCCTCGGGTGACATGTACAAGGTGGGCCAGCACGTGACTGCCGACCAAGCCCTGCCCGGTGACCTGATCTTCTACGGGCCCGAAGGCACGCAGAGCGTGGCGATATTCCTCGGCAACAACCAGATGCTGGAGGTCACCGACACCGCGGTCGCTGTCTCGGCGGTTCGCACCACCGACATGGCGCCATACCTGGTTCGGGTCATCGCCTGACCCGAACCAGGGGAGCCGCTACGCGCAGTCGGTGCAGACCATGCTGGCGGCATCGGCCAGCCGGCTGCGGTGATGCACCAAAAAGCAGCTGCTGCAGGTGAACTCGTCGGCCTGCTTGGGAATCACCCGCACCGTGAGTTCTTCATCGGACAGGTCCGCGCCGGGCAACTCGAAGGAGTCGGCGGCGTCGGCCTCGTCAATATCGATTACGGCCGTGGCCGTGTCTTTACGCCGCCCCGCCAGGTCTTCCAGAGACTCGTCCTCAGGCTCGGCCTGGGTACGGCGGGGAGCGTCATAATCAACCGTCATGGTCCGTGCCTTTCGTTCTTCCGCACTCGACGTCGCGTCAACGCGGTCGAATGCGAGTTTGTTCCCCGAGCCGGTCTCTGCTAAACACCGATGCTTCCGACTGTGTGTGCGGTGGTTTACGCCCAGCCCTGACCTGCCATAGGCACGGAGAAAGTGCCGCTCAGGTTCGCCAGAGTGATTCCTGGACCACCGTGGCGATCAGGGTACCGTCCTCACGGGCCAGAGAGCCGCTGGCCAGCCCCCGCGCGTCGCTGTGGGTCAGCGCCACCGCGTCATAGAGGTGCCACTGGTGCGGGTCGGTCGGACGATGCAGCCACAACGCGTGGTCGAGACTGGCAGCGCCGCCCGGCCCGGGCATCTCGGGGCCCGGCGGCCGGGCCGAGGACACCAGGCCGAGATCGGAGATGAAGGTCAGCGCGCACGCCTGCATCAGCGGATCGTCTTCGACCGGTTCACGGGTGCGAAACCAGAACGGTTGGGTGGGCCAATCGACGGCACTTTGCCGGCCGGGGGCGATCCGGACGTCGAAGTGATCGGCCCACCCCTCCGGCAATTTTGTGAGAATGGTCGCCTCGGCCAGCGGAACCCGCGGTTCCTGCGGCCGCTGCCAGTCGGTGGTCGTCTCGGGTTGGTGAAACGACGTGAGCATCTCGAAGATCGCCGCGCCGTCCTGAACCGCGGTGATGCGGCGGGTGTTGAACGAGCGACCGTCCCGGGTGATCTCGACGGTGAACTCGACGTCGACCCCGACCCGGCCACCCTTGATGAAGTAGGCGTGTAGCGACTGCGGAAGTCGGCCGGGTTCCACTGTGGCGCCCGCCGCGGCCAGTGCCTGCGCGGCGATCAGGCCGCCGAACAGCCGGGGGCCCGCCCCGTAGGACGCCGACGCACGAAAGGTGTGCCCACTGCGGTCGAGTCGGACCAACTCGGCGATCCAGCTCGGCATGCTCTCCCCGCTTGTGGTTGAAATCGCACTCACGATAGCTGCCTAGAATTCGGGCATGAACCGCGGCCATGTCGATGCACCCGATGGCCTGCTTCGGATCGAAGACTGCCTGGACGCCGACGGCAATGTCGTGTTGCCGCCGGGCGTCACGCTGATCTCGTTGATCGAGCGCAATATCGCCAACGTCGGCGACACCGTCGCCTACCGCTACCTCGACTACAGCCGTTCGGCGGAGCCGACGGTGGTCGAACTGACCTGGGCGCAGCTGGGCCTACGCCTGCGGGCCATCGGCGCGCACATCCAGCGCAGCGCGGCGCGCGGCGACCGGGTGGCGATCCTGGCCCCGCAGGGGCTGGATTACATCACCGGGTTCTTCGCCGCGATCAAAGCAGGCACCATCGCGGTGCCGCTGTTCGCCCCCGAATTGCCCGGCCACGCCGAACGTCTCGACACCGCTCTGGGTGACTCGCAGCCGGTCCTGGTGCTCACCACCGCAGCGGCCGTCGACAGTGTGCGCGGGTTCCTGGCGAAGCTCCCGACAGATCGGCAACCGCAGGTGCTGGTGATCGATCAGATCCCCGATGCGGCGGCCGGCGATTTCGTCCCGACCGCCATCGATGTCGACGACGTCTCGCATCTGCAGTACACCTCCGGTGCCACCCGCCCGCCTGCCGGCGTGGAGATCACTCACCGCGCAGTCGGCACCAATTTGATCCAAATGATCCTGTCGATCGATCTGCTCGACCGAAACACCCACGGCGTCAGTTGGTTACCGCTGTATCACGACATGGGCTTGTCCATGATCGGCTTTCCAACGGTCTACGGCGGACATTCCACATTGCTGTCGCCGACCGCGTTTATCCGTAGGCCGTACCGCTGGATCCAGGCCCTGTCGGCGGCCTCACGGGAAGGCCATGTGGTCACCGCCGCACCGAATTTCGCCTACGAGTGGACCGCGCAGCGTGGCCTGCCCGACGCCGGTGATGCCATCGACCTTGCCAACGTGGTGATGATCATCGGCTCCGAACCCGTGAGCGCCGAGGCCATCACCGCGTTCTCCGACGCGTTTTCACCGCACGGTCTGCCACCGACGGCGTTCAAGCCGTCGTACGGGATCGCCGAGGCCACCTTGTTCGTGGCCACGATCGTACCGACGGCGACGCCGACGGTGGTCCGGCTCGACCGCGACCAACTGGCCGCCGGGGTGGCGAGCGAGGCCGCCGACGGCGACGACGCCGTCACCCAGGTGTCGTGCGGGCAGGTCGCCCGCAGCCTGTGGGCGGTGATCGTCGACCCGGACACCGGTGCGGAATGCGACGACGGCCGGGTCGGTGAAATCTGGCTGCACGGCGACAATGTCGGACGCGGCTACTGGGGTCAACCGGAGGAGACCCGACGAATCTTCGGCGCCAGGCTGACTCGCCGGCTGGGGCGGGGGAGTCGCGCCGAACCACTGCCCGCGGAGACCGATTGGCTCCGTACCGGCGACCTCGGCTTCTACCGCGGCGGCGACCTGTACGTCACCGGTCGGCTCGCCGACATCGTGGTCATCGACGGGCGAACGCTGTATCCGCAGGAGATCGAGAAGACCGCTGCCGACGCGTCGCCAATCGTCCGGCGGGGTTACGTGGCGGCATTCACCGTGCCCGGGAACCAAATCCCCGGTGCGACAACCGATGACGCGACCGAGCGCGTGGTGATCATCGCCGAGCGCGCGGCGGGCACCAGCCGCAGCGACCCCACGGCCGCGATCACGGCGATCTCAGCGGAAGTCCACGAGCACCACGGTGTTCAGGTTGCCGACGTCCGGCTGCTGCCCGCCGGAGCGATCCCGCGGACCACCAGCGGCAAACTGGCCCGGCGGGCCTGCCGAGCCGAATACCTCACCGGCGCGTTGGGGATACGTTGATCATTATGCGAGCGTTCACCTTTGGCGCGCTGGCACTGGCCGCGACGATCACGATGTCCGCGGTGTCGCCGGTGGCCTCGGCTGACCCGGCCACCCTGAAGGTCTGCACCACCGGCGATTACCGCCCGCTCACTTACCGCGACCCGGCGACCGGCCAGTACAGCGGAGTCGACATCGACATGGCCACCGACCTGGCCGCCCGACTCGGCCGGACACCGGAATTCGTGGCG
The DNA here is from genome assembly GCA_023416315.1 of Actinomycetes bacterium. GTDB lineage: Bacteria > Actinomycetota > Actinomycetes > Mycobacteriales > Mycobacteriaceae > Mycobacterium. Next base: position 25,122 of record JAEZIA010000323.1, on the reverse strand, counting down.
ACCACATGGTCGATGCTCCTCACCGACCTGAGCTCACCGGGCACGTGCGATATTGCTATGGGCGGCATCACCGACACCCCCGACCGCCGACGGGTGGCCGACGTCACCAGGGGATACCTGGCCGGCGGCAAGACCCCGCTGGTGCCGGTGTCCAATGCCGGCCGACTGTCCACCGTCGAGCAGATCAACGCACCCGGCGTGCGGGTGATCGAGAACAGCGGCGGCACCAACGAGCAGTTCGCCCGCACACATTTTCCCGAGGCAGTGCTGACGGTCTGGCCGGACAACACCACGATCTTCGACCGACTCGTCGCAGGCGATGCCGATGTGATGGTCACCGACGCCGTCGAGGCGATCTATCAGTCGTCGCTGCACCCTGAACTGGTGGCCCAGCATCCCGAGGCGCCGTTGACCTCCGACGCCAAGGTCTACCTGCTGCCCAAGGGCAGTCCGCTCGCCGGACCGACCGACGCGTGGCTGACCGACGCGCTGCGCGACGGTACCTACGCCGGCATCTACGAGCGCTGGCTGCACACCCCGGCACCCACGCCTCCCGCATAGCCGGTTCAGCGGCCTTTCCACTGTGGCCTGCGCTTGTCCCGCCAGGCCTGCAGGCCCTCGGCCACATCCTCGGTGGCACCGGCCACCTTGCGCATCACCTCACCGAAGCGCACCGCCTCGATCCATCCCATATCGGCGGTTCGCCACGCCACCTCCTTGGTGGCCCGCTGCGCCAGCGGTGCCGCTTCGGTCAGCGTCCTGGCCCATTTCGCGGCCTCGGACTGCAGATCCTCGGGCGACACGAGTTTCCACACCAGGCCGATCTCCTTGGCCCGCTGCGCACTGATCGGCTTGCCGGTCAGCAGGAGCTCCATTGCGTTGGCCCAGCCGACCCGGTGCGGCAGCCGGATGGCGCCGACGATGGTCGGCACCCCCAACCCCACCTCCGGGAAGCTGAACGTCGCCTCGGTAGAGGCAATCACGAAGTCACAGAACAAGACTCCGGTCAATCCGTAGCCGACACACGGCCCGTGCACGGCGGCGACGGTGGGTTTGAACAACTCCATACCGCTTTCGAAGCTGTTGATCGTCGGCTTCTCCCAGAAGGTTCCGCCGAAGGTCCCCACCGACCCCTCGCCATCCTTGAGGTCCCCGCCGGCGCAGAAGGTGTCGCCGTTGGCGGTCAGGATGCCGACCCAGGCCCGCTCCTCGTCGCGAAAACGGTCCCACGCGGCATTCAGTTCCTGTCGCAGTGGGCCGTTGATCGCGTTGCGCGCCTCCGGCCTATTGAGGGTGATGGTGGCGACGTGCTCTTCCAGCTCATAGGTAACGAGGCTCATCGCTGCACTCTAGAAGCCGAACTCGGACGGCTCCTAGCGCGGGTCGGCGCCGACCCGGGCGGCGGGGTTGGCGATCGCGGTGACCATGCTGGTGCCGAAGGCACCCGCGTCATCGAACAACGTGGCACTACCCACCGACACCCCGTTCTCGGCGAAGTGGGTGTCGGCCTGCACACCGATGAACACCCCGCGCGGCTGACGCGACAGCGCCACCGTCAGATCACCGTTGATGTACCCGATTCCGTTGACGCCCAGGTTGGTCACCAGGTTGGTGGCGGCCTCGGCGACCACCGCCGCCCGAACGAAGGGCGTGGCCGCCACACCGGCGACCGCATCCAGCCCACCGTAGTAGGCGCGCTTGCGTGCGGTGTTGTGGTGCTGCTCGCCCATCGGGCTCCAGCCGGTTCCGTCGCTGTCGAGGTAGAGAACCTCGTCCTGGGGATCGTGTGGCGGTGTGAAGGTGCCCGCCGCTCCGCGGTGCACCGATGCCGGCGCCGGAGAGTGCCGGTACTGCAGCAGCGTCGCCCGCGCCACGATCCAGTCGTCCTGGATGACATCGCATTCGGCGGTGCGCATCCGGTGGCCATGCCGAATCAGCCGGGTCTGGATGTGGGTGGGGACGGCACGCGCCGGCTTCAGCAGATCGAGCGTCAGCCGAGTGGGCTGATATCCCACCGCGCCGTACTTGCGTTCCAGCATCGAGGCAGCGAGTCCGGCGATCGCCTGACCGCTGAGCAGTCCCTCGCTCCAGGACGCCGCCGCCGACGGGGTGGGCCGGACGATGCCGTTGCTGTGTTCGACGAAGTACGCCGGGCGGATACCGAGCGTGTTCGACGCGGCAGCCGTGCGCTTGGACAAAACCATGCCGCTGTTCATCATTGCCCTCCAGTAAGTCAGGCGAGCCGCCGCTTGCTTGACGGCTCACGGGGCAACTATGACTCAGGCTGGTCGGGCGGGATGTCCGCCGATCAGCCGGAAAACAGGATGAACCGAGGTGTCCACCGATCGGGGGACACCAACTGCCAGTCAGGCCTCGAGGCGGGCGCGGATGACCGAAAGCCGTTGCCGCAGTTCCTCTTCGGTGATGACACCGCGGGCCAGCAGCGAATGCGCGAGCGAGACCAGCTGGCTTTCCGGATACGGCAGTGCCGCATAGACCCCCGCCGAGAGGTCGTCCTCCTCGTCCCGGCGCTCCTTGAACGTGGGGACGTCAGCCGCGCAGGCGGCGTGGTCAAGCGCGTCACAGAGCCCGTCGAGGCTGGTTTTCCACGGCGGCACCGGATTCTCCACGCCGTACTTGGCCGCCATCACCGGCCACACCTGATTGCGCTCGACGATACGTTGCAGGGTCTTGGGCTCGGTCATCGTCACTCCCCGGGCGGGTGAACGGCGGCACGGGTATCGGTGATCACGTTGGTGGTGACGCCGGGTTTGGGCAGCGCAACGCCGATCAGACAGTCGCGGGTGATGATCTCGGTCAGCTGGTCTTCGCTCCACCCATCGGTGCCCTCGGGCCGCATCGGCATGACCATGTACCGGTGCTTCTGATTGGAATCCTGCACACGGACCTCCACGTCGTCGGTCAGATACAGACCGAACTCCGCGAGCACCTGCCGGGGCCAACGCACCAGTCGCCGACGGTAATTGGGGGTGCGGTACCACTCGGGAGAGTTACCCAGAATGGGACGCGGATAGCACGAGCACAACGCGCAGACGATCACGTGGTGCACGGTGGGGGTGTCTGCGAGGATCTGGAATGCGGTGAAGTCGCTCGGTGTTCCGAAGCCGGTGGGTTCCAGCCAGTCGACACCGACCTCCTTGCTGGCGCTCAACGGCTCCGCGAGGGCATGTGCCTTGAAGTCCGGATCCAGCCAGGCACGGGCGACCAGGCGAGCGGCCGGGGTCGGCCCGATCTGCTCGGCGAACTCGGTGAAGCGGCGGTGTTCCTCCGCGGTGAAAATGCCCTTCTCGATACACAATTCGCGCAGGGCGATTTCGAGCACCTCGAAGTCGGTGATCTCGTCGACCATCGGCTTGACGGTCCGGTCGTGATCGTGATCGGTCATGTCCATCCGCTCCTACGCCGGTTGCAGCCAGTGCTCGGGAATCTCGGTACGCAGACTGTCGGTCGGCGGGCCCTTGAAGTCGTTCCACAACTCGGACATGCTGAATTTGACGATGTAGAACCACTCGGGCTTGGCGTCGGGGATGTCCCAGGTCTCGTCTTCGGCGGCGGGGCTTTCGTAGGCCACCGTGTCGATCACACCCTTGGCGCCGCGCGCGTACGCGGGTGTGCGGGTATAGAAGAGCACCGGAAGCTCGCGAACGATGACCGGGTCGCCCACTGCGAACCTGGGCTTCCCGGCCTTCCCGGCGTACACCTGCGGGTCGCCTTTGCCTTGGGCGTGCACGATGTGGCTGTTGCGCTTGACCTGCGAGCCGTCACCTTCGAATTTGGGCTTGGCCGCCAGCGGCGTTCCGTCGAGTCCGCCGGCGTAGCGTTCCTTCACCTCCGCCATCCGCTCGGTGAGTTCGGTCAATCCGATGTGGTGTTTCTCGATGAGTACCCGCGCCACCGACAACAGCCAGCGGGCGTAGTAGGGCAGACCCAGGTATACCGCCCGGCCGACGTCCACATTGCCGATGCGGCGCCGTTCCTCGGAGAGCCAGATTCCGCGCCACCCCAGGACCTCGCAGGTCACATAGGTCATGTGCTCCCAGTACTCGTAATCCTTGTTCTCGTACTTGATCGGTGCGTCCGGTTCGCCCCCGACGTCGTGGACCGGCTTCGTATAGGCCTCGAGCCGGGCGTGATCGATGAGATCGGGGGTGGGCGCATCCGGCAGCTCCGGATAGGCGGATTTGAGTCGAGCCACCAGTGCGAGCTGGTCGGCACGTTCGGCAGCAGTGCTCATTGATGGCCCCCTCGACCTCGACGCAGCTGTGCACAACTCCACTGACGTTGACGCTACACCCGCAAGCGTCGAGGGCGGCCGAAACTCGCAACCTGATGACTCTCCGCCAAAACGCTTGGCATCTCTCAATTCTGACGACAATGTCAATAGCTACCCGGGCTCAGGCATACCCCAGCGCGACGTTCTCGGCACGGATGCGCACCGTGAGCACCAACGCGTTGGCGATGCTGAACACGATCGCGGTGACCCACGCCGAGTGCACCAGCGGCAGTGCGGCCACCTCGGCGACGACGGCCGTGTAGTTCGGATGGTGCATCCAGCGGTACGGTCCGCGGTCGACCAACGGCGCATCCTTGATCACGATCAGCCGTGGGTTCCAGCGCTTGCCGAGTGTGGCAACGCACCACCAGCGCAACACGGTGCTCCCCGCGACGACGGCGAGCATCGGCCAGCCCAGCCACGGCAGGAACGGCCGGTGCGTCGTCGCCACTTCGACCACGCACGACACCAGCAGCAGGGTGTGCATGGCCACCATCACCGGATAGTGGCCGCGGCCGAACTCCTTGCCGCCCTGGGCGAATGACCATCGAGCGTTGCGGCGCGACACCACCAACTCGACGAGCCGCTCGGCGCCGATCAGCAGAATGAACAAGTAGTACATGGCGATCCCTCACCAACCCAGCAGCAACAGCTCGAAGCTGAAGCCGGGACCCATCGCCAGCATCAGCCCGAGCGAGCCTGCGGCCGGGCTCTCGGCGATCGTCCGGTCGAGGACGTCGAGGACCGATGCCGAAGAGATATTGCCGTTGTCGCGCATGGACTGCCAGCTGTGCCGCAGCGCTTCGGGTGGCACGGCAACGGCATCGGAGATCGCGTCGAGGACCTTGGGGCCGCCGGGATGACACACCCACGTCGAGATGTCGGCGGTGGTCAGACCGTGGTCGGCGAGAAACCGGTCGACCTCGTCGGTCAGATGGTCCTCGGCCATGCGCGGAACGTCACGCGACATCACCAACTGGAAGCCACTGGAGCTGACGTTCCATCCCATGACGTCGACGGTCCCGGGGAACAGCGTGCTGCGCGTCGCCAAGATCCGCGGGCCGGGATGAAGAGGCAGCCCGGCCGGCGCCCGATCGGCGCCCGCGGCGACGACGGCGGCCGCCCCGTCACCGAACAGGCACACCCCGATCAGCGCGGGAATCGACGTGTCGTCGCGTTGCAGCGTCAGGGAACACAACTCGACCGACAGCAGCACCGCGATGTGGTCGGGGAACCCACGCAGGTAGTCGTGCACGCGCGCCAACCCGGCGGCGCCTGCCACGCATCCCAGGCCGAACAACGGGATGCGCTTGACGTCGGGCCGCAGTCCGACCGCGGAGGCGATCCTGGCGTCGATCGTCGGCACCGCCACCCCGGTGCTCGACACCGTCACGATCGCGTCGACCTCCTCGGGGCGCAGATGCGCCGCGTCCAGTGCCCGGCGCACCGCCTGCTGGCCGAGTTCGACGGCCACCTCGAGGTACGCCTCGTTGGCTTCGGTGAAACCGCTGAGCTTCGGGTAGCGCTCCAGCGGAAGCGCCAGGTTGCGGAACTCGACGCCGCTGGTCTTGGCGAAACGCTGGAAACCCGGATCGGCGAACCCGGTGAGCGCCGCGGCCACCTCATCCTGGTCGTGGCGGTTGTCCGTGAACGCCACCGCCGTGCCCGCGACGCGGGGGTTGTCGCGCCGGGGGAGAGGAATGGACCTCACGGATGTTGAAAAATCGATTTCAGTCATGTTGGTTGTAACGCGACAGCCCTGCCGATAATTCAATTCCGGAGCCTTCGTGAAATATCGCACAAGCCGTCGATCTGTTCGAAACTGGCGGTATAACCCAAGTTCAGAGGCGTTTTATTAACCCGCGGGAAGGCGGATGTGAAAGGCAGCTGAGAATTCCCAGAAATGGCTTCCAAACTGACAAATAATTGTTCAGAAGCTGGCGAAATACTGGGAATGACCGCTTAGTTGTGAACCATGACGGAACCGACGTCGTAAGCCCTACCGACCGAACCCCGCGTCGCGCAGCGCCTGTGCCATCGAGCCGGCCGACGACCGGTTGGCGTCGCGCCGCCCGGGGTCACCACCGCGGGCGGGCTGACGGCGCTCACCGCGGCCGGTAGCAGGCCGGGAGCCCCGCTCGCCGCGCTTGGCCTGGTCGCGCTTGGGCGCGTCGCCGAGGCGCAGGGTCAGTCCGATCCGCTGGCGGTCGACGTCGACGTCGAGGACCTTGACCCGCACGACCTGTCCCGATCGGACCACCTCATGCGGATCGGAGACGAAGCGGTCCGACATCGCCGAGACGTGCACCAAGCCGTCCTGATGCACCCCGACGTCGACGAAGGCACCGAACGCCGCGACGTTGGTGACCACACCTTCTAGCACCATGCCGACCTTCAGGTCGGCGATCTTCTCCACCCCGGCGGCGAAGGTCGCGGTGGAGAAGGCGGGCCGCGGATCGCGGCCGGGCTTCTCCAGTTCGGCGAGGATGTCGGTCACCGTCGGAACGCCGAATCGGTCGTCGGCGAAGTCGGCCGGTCGCAGCGACCGCAGCGACCGCTCGTTGCCGATGAGTTCGGTCAGCGTGATCCCGGAGCGGTCGAGGATCCGCCGGACCACCGGGTAGGCCTCGGGGTGCACACCGGAGGCGTCGAGTGCGTCGTCGCCGCCGCGGATCCGAAGGAACCCGGCACACTGTTCAAAAGCCTTGGGGCCCAGTCGCGGAACGTCGAGCAGCGCGCTGCGGCTGCGGAACGGTCCGGTCTTCTCCCGATGGGCGACGATCGATTCGGCCAGCGTCTCGGACACCCCCGACACCCGCGCCAGCAGCGGGACCGACGCCGTGTTCAGATCCACCCCGACGGCGTTCACCGCATCCTCCACCACCGCATCGAGGCTGCGCGCCAGCGTGCCCGGAGTGATGTCGTGCTGGTACTGCCCGACACCGATCGACTTCGGCTCGATCTTCACCAGTTCGGCCAGCGGATCCTGCAAACGCCGGGCGATCGACACCGCACCGCGCACCGTCACATCGAGGTTCGGCAGCTCGCGGGCGGCGTAAGCCGATGCCGAGTACACCGAGGCGCCGGCCTCGCTGACCATGGCCTTGATCGGGGCTTGCGCACCCGCACCACGGATATCCGCGATGAGCTCGGTGGCCAGTGCATCGGTCTCGCGGGACGCGGTGCCGTTACCGATCGCGATCAACTCGACGCCGTGGCGTGCCACCAGCGCCGCCAACGTCGCCTTCGCCGAATCCCACTGCCGCTGAGGCTGATGCGGGTAGATCGCACAGGTTTCGAGCACCTTGCCGGTGCCGTCGACGACGGCGACCTTGACACCCGTGCGGAACCCCGGGTCCAGTCCCAGCGTGGTGCGGGTGCCGGCCGGCGCCGCCAGCAGCAGGTCCTTGAGGTTCTTCGCGAACACCGCGACGGCGTCTTCTTCGGCCCGCTGCCGCAGGCGCATCCGGGCGTCGACCGCCCCGGAGATCATCAGCCTGGTCCGCCAGGCCAACCGCACCGTGGTCGCCAGCCACGGGGTGGCCGGCGCGTTGGCCGACAGATCGACCCCGAGGGCCTTGGCCACCATCACCTCATAGGTGTCGTCGTCGCCGCCGTCGAAGCGCAGGGCGAGGGCTTGCTCTTTCTCGCCGCGCATCACCGCAAGGACCCGGTGTGACGGCATGTCTTCGAGGCGTTCACCGAACTCGAAATAGTCCCGAAACTTCTGTGCCGCCGGGTTCTTCGCGGCCTCCTCGGAATACGGCGCGGTCCGCAGCGTGCCCTCCGCCCAGAACTTGGTGCGGATCGCGCCGACCAGTTCGGCGTCCTCGGCGGCCCGCTCGACGAGAATGTGACGCGCGCCGTCGAGCGCGGCGGCGGCATCGGCGACGTCGTTGTTGAGGAACTCCGCGGCCACCGTCTGCGGGTCGACCGTGGGGTCGGCCAGCAGCCGGTCGGCGAGCGGCTCGAGGCCGGCTTCCCTGGCGATCGCGGCTTTGGTGCGCCGCTTGGGCTTGTACGGCAGGTAGATGTCCTCGACCCGGGACTTGGTGTCGGCGGTGAGCAGCGCGTCCCTCAGCTCGTCGGTCAGCTTGCCCTGTTCGTCGATGGAAGCCAGCACCGCGGCGCGCCGTTCGTCGAGCTCGCGCAGGTAGCGCAGCCGTTCCTCGAGGTCGCGTAGTTGTCCGTCATCGAGACTGCCGGTGACTTCCTTGCGGTAGCGGGCGATGAACGGAACGGTCGCGCCTTCGTCGAGTAGCCGGACCGCGGCGGCCACCTGATTCTCCGCGACGGCGAGTTCTTCGGCCAGGCGGGCGTTTACAGATTTGAGGGTGGGGCTCGAAGTCACGCCGAGACCCTACCGAACCGCTCCGACCAAACCGACAAGGCGCCGCACGGTGTCGCAAGAGTTCGAGTCTGGCTTCGTTAAATGGTTGGCCGGTCGCGACGTTGACGTCACAGTCGACCTATGACGACGACCGTGGAACCCACCACCACCCACACTCCGAACCGCATCTCACGCCTGCACGTGCCCGAGGTCGAGCAGCTGAGCAACCCGGAGGTGAAGGGTTTCTTCACCCGCCAGCAGCGCGAAGAAGGACTCACCTCGAACTGGTTCCGAGCGCTGTCCCTCAACGAGGACGACCTCGGCCGGCTCAATGCCTACCTCCTTCCCCTGCTCGGCACCGACGGGCGCGGTGGCCTGACCGCCCGCGAGCGCGAGGTGATCGCGACCGTCGTCTCGGGGGAGAACCGGTGCGCCTACTGCCACACGAACCACGCGAACAAGCTGGGCAAGGTCGCCGGCGACTGGTCGTTCGGGCAGCGGGTGGCCATCGATCACCACCAGGTGCACGAGCTGACCGATCGGGAACGCGCGCTGGCCGATCTCGCGGTCGCGGTGAACAACAATCCCCAGTCGATCCGCGACCACGACTTCGACGGCCTGCGCCGGCTGGGGCTCGACGACCATCTGATCCTCGAGGCCATCTCGATCGCGGCGTTCATCGGTGCCACCAACCGGATCGGCATCGCGCTGTCGGTTCCGCCGAATCCCGAGTACACCGGCGTTCCGCAGGGCTGACGTCCGGGCGGAATAGCCGCACCAGCTGACGGGTTGGCCGCTGTATGCCGATAAAACTGACCGAATCCGAGCGCGAGGACTTCCTGGCCGCCAAGCATGTGGCGGTACTGTCCGTCGCCAGCGACGACGGCCGCCCGCCGGCCAGCCTTCCGATCTGGTACGACTACCGTCCGGGCGGAGACATCCTGATCTCGACCGGCCCCTCGACGCGCAAGGCGACGCTGATCGAGCAGGCCCGCGCCGCGACGCTGGTGGTGCAGGACGAGGAGCCGCCCTACCGGTATGTGGTGGTCGAGGCAACGCTGGTGGATACCACCAGTCCGACACCGCCAGATATCGCGGAGGCGATTGCCGTGCGCTACCTCGGCGAGGAGGGCGCTCGTCAGTTCCTCCGGTCGATGGAGGGCCACCCCAATGTGCTGTTCACGTTTCGGGCGGACCGTTGGCTGACCGCTGATTTCTCCGACGAGCTGTAGCCGTCGGAGAAATCAGCCTGGTACGTCGAGGCGCTGGGTGCCGACGACCGCCAGCAACCGCATCGCTTCCTCGGACGCCGAACCGGGTTCCGGGGTGTAGATCACCACACGCTGATCACTGTCGGCGACGTCGAGCGCGTCGCAGTTGACCGTGATCGGGCCGACCACCGGGTGGTCGAACGTCTTGCACAGCACCGGGTGGGCGATCACATCGCGGGATTCCCACAGCTTCGCGAATTCCGCACTGCCACTGTAGAGTTCGTCGATCAGCGCAGCGGTTTCCGGATCGTCGGGATACCGGACCGCCGCGGCACGCAGGTGAAGGGCGCAGGTGCGCGCGAACTCGTCGGCGTCGGATACCCCGTAGAGGCGGCGGCCCGGCACCGGCGGGTTCAGGAACACCCGCCGGGCGAGGTTGCGGTCGCGGGGCGACAGGGCGGAGAAATCCTCCATCAGCGCGCAGGCCAGGCCGTTCCAGGCCAGCACCTCATACGTGGTCGACACCACGATCGCCGCGGCCTGCGGCAGGCGGTCGATCAGATCGGCGATGCTCGGCCGCACGGTGCGGGGCGGGCCCGGCGCGGCCGCCGGCTCCATACCGGCGAGGCGGTGCAGATACGCCGTCTCGGCATCGGAGAGCCGCAGGGCGCGCGAAAGTCCTTGCAGCACTTCTCGCGACGGATGGGGTGCACGAGCCTGCTCGAGCCGGGTGTAGTACTCGGTGGAGATGAACGCCAACTGCGCCACCTCGTCGCGCCGCAGCCCGGGGGTGCGACGCCGCCGTCCGGTCGGCAACCCGATGTCGGCCGGCCGAATCCGCTCGCGCCTGCTGCGCAGGAAGGCACCCAACTCTTGGGAGTCCATAGCTCCATTGTGCGGGTTGCGCGAGGGCCAGCCAGGTACTGGCGGTACCTGGCTGGGCGCCGCGGTGCCCGGCAGGCTCGAATCATGAATCAACCCAATGGACTATTGGCCGGCAAGGTCGCCTTCATCACCGGAGCGGGACGGGGCATCGGCGCCGCTGCGGCCCGGTTGTTCGCCCGGGAGGGCGCCGCGGTACTGCTTGCGGCGCGAACCGAGGAGCAACTGCGCGAGGTCACCGAGGACATCAATCGGGCCGGCGGGACGGCCGCATACGCGGTGTGCGATCTGGCCGACGGCGACAGTGTGCGACGCGCTGTCGACACCGCGGTGCACACCTGGGGCCGCCTGGACGTCGCCTTCAACAACGGTGCGACGATCGCGCCGCCCGGCCCACTCGACCAAGCCAGCGACGAGGACTTCGACCGGGTGTACACCGTCAACCTCAAAGGCGTATTCGTGGCCATGAAGGCCGAGATCGCCGCGATTCGCGCCACCGCCACGTCGGGTGCGATCGTCAACACGTCGAGTGTCGGCAGCCTGAAAGGGAATCCGGAACTGCCCGCGTACGGCGCGATGAAGCGCGCCGTCAACAGCCTCACCGAATCCGCGGCGGTCACCTACGGCCCGGACAACATTCGGGTCAACGCGATCACCCCGGGCACCACGATGACCGAGATGATCCAGGAATGGGAGAGCGCGACACCCGGCGTCGTCGAACGGCTGGTCGCCGACACCCCGCTGGGGCGGGCCGCCGACCCCGCCGAGATCGCCGAGGCCGCCGCCTGGCTGCTCAGCGACCGGGCGTCCTATGTCACCGGTGCGATCCTTCGGGTGGACGGCGGCACCTGGGTGTGAGTTGGGATCGGTAGCCGATCCGCGGTTCTTTTCTTCCCGCATCGCCGCCATCGGGTGGCGGACAACGAGAGGAAGAACCCATGAAAATCGTCCCGGCTCCCGGCTCCCGGCACCTCAAAGGCTCCGCCACCGGCGCGACCACCACTGAAACCAACCGGGCCTGAGCACGCCGCGCTGAAACGACGGGCGGCAGACGGGCGATAGGGCAGACGTACACCGGGTTTGCCGCGGCACACCCATGGCCGATGTGTGCGACGATGCCCCTACGCCCAGGGGCAACCCCATCCTTGGGAAACCGAGAGGACCGCCGGATCCATGATGCAAGGGCATCGCGCCGCGCCGTTCGTCCGCGCCGTCGTCATCGCAGGTTTCACGTTCGGCACCGCGTTCACCGGCGCCGCGACCGCCGCGGCCGACCCGATGACGCCGACGCCGATCCCGGTCCCGTCCGATCCCGCCGCGGTTCCGCCGGGCCAGCCGGTGTCGGTGCCCGTCGACCCCGCGGCCGCGCCCGCACCCGCACCGCCGCCGCCGGGAGCGCCGCCCTCGGTCCCGGAGATCGCGAACCCGACTTACGGCTCGCAGAACACGCCGGGCATCCTCGGGTCGCTCAAAGACATGTGGCATCAGGTCCGCGACCCCTATTACGGGCCGCAAGACGAGGCCTACGCGGGCGGCTCGGTCGCGCCGCCCCCGGGAGCCGGTGCGCCGCCGCCGCTGCCGCCCGGGTTCAAGTCGTACACCGCGCCCGGCTCGGAGGCACCTCCTGGCGAGTATGGGCCGGGGAAGCCCCCGCCGCCCGGGACCCCCGCCCTGCCGCCCGGTTACTACTCGCTGGACGGGCCGCCGCCGCCCGGGTACGAATACAACACGCCCGGCCAACCGGCGCCGATCACCGCCACCCCTGCTCCGACGCCCCCGGCTTAGCACCACGGCGGTCGATAGCGCGGGGTAGGGGATTACCCGCGCGGCCCGCTGGTTATATTTGCTAAGTATCTCGCTGACGAACGCTGGAGTCGTGCTCATGACCTTGATCAAAACCGCGCTGACCGCAGTCGGCGCGCTCGCGGTTGGACTCGCCGTCGGCATCGCGCCGGCCAGCGCGGACCCGCCGCCGCCGGACCAGAACGTCGGGGAACCGGTGCCGGTTTGGGCGCCGGGTAAGCCGGCCGAGGTGTGGGCGGGTCATCCGGTGGTGTGGACCCACATGTGGGGTGGCCGCTGGGGCGTCTGGATCAACGACCAGTTCATCCCGCTGTCGTCCAATCCGGTCACCAACGGCGGCTGAGCACAGCGAGTCCCACCCGTCACAAAGGGGCCCCAAACCCCGGGCAAGGGTGGATACTGCGATGCGAAACGCGATATAGTTAGCGCGCTTAAGGTTTTTACCGGCCGTGCCGTATCCGGTGCCGCCGACACAGGGTAGGAGAACGATGGCCGGGTTGATGAGTCGTGTGAAGCTGGCGGGTCTCGCGCTGAGCGCAGTGGCGGCCGCGAGTGTCGTCTCTGCTGGTCCCGCCGCCGCGGACGCAACCGACGACTACCCGATCCCGCACCGGATCATCATCACCGAATGTGACGTCGAGCAGTACATGCAGGCAGCGCGTGATACCAGCCCGGTGTACTTCGAGCGATACATGATCGACCGCAGCAACCGCCCGGCCGACGTCCAGCAGATCGCGTTCGACCGCATCCACTGGTTCTTCTCGCTCGACCCGGTCGCACGCCGGCAGTACTCCGAGAACACCGCGACCAACGTCTACTACGAGTTCGTCGCGACCCGCTGGGGCAACTGGGCCAAGCTGTTCTTCAACAACAAGGGCGTGGTCGCCAAGGCCACCGACGTCTGCATGACCTACCCCCGCGGCGATATGTCCGTCTGGGACTGGCCCGTCGCCCGCTAACCCCGGCTAATTCCCGTACGGCAGTAACACTGCCGTCAATTCCACCTATACACAGGCATCAATGCCGATGCCTGACCCCTTGGTGGAATGATGAAGCAAACTCACTCGCCGCGTCTCCTGAGCGCCGCCGCGGCAGCGCTGGCCTGCGGCTTTCTCGGGGTCGGGCCACTGGCGTCCGCCGAGCCCGTCCGCGTGCCCTGCGGGGTGCTCGACCAGGTGCGGGAGAGCTTGGACAACGACATCAACGCCGGCATCGGTGGCGTGCGGATCGTCATCAGCTCGCCGTATGCCAGTGGCGCTGCCCAGCAGCGGGACACCAACGTCAAGCTGGCCATGATCAGCCACGGCGTCCACTACATGGAGGACGTCAACGGCCCGGGCATCGTCCCAGGGCTCGCGCCTGCGCTGGTCGACCTGCGCCGGGCCAGCGATGACGTGAGAGACGCCGTCGGCGCGCTCTTCGTGATCTCGCCGGGCTACGGATATGGCTACGGCTCCGGGGGCTACGGGCCGACCGTGTCCAACGCGTGGCCGCAGCCGTCGACCTGGACGGCGATCGACTACGCCGACCAGAAGAAGGACGACATCTACGCGCTGGTGAACGGCCTGCAGCCGACCTGCCTGACCTAGCGCCTGCTAGGAGGCGCTGAGGATCTTGATCGCGAAGACCAGCGTGTCACCGGGCAGGATTCCGGCCCTGGGCTGGCCCTGCGGGTAGCCGTCGGCGGACACCATGGCGACGGCGACCGTCGATCCGACCTTCTGGCCCGCGATGGCCTTCTGGAAGCCGGGGACGACGCCGTCGAGCGAGAACTCCGCAGGCTCACCGCGCTGGTAGCTGCTGTCGAACACGCTGCCGTCACGGCCGTTGACGCCTTCGTAGCAGACCGACACGGTGGCCGTCGGTGCGACGACCGGCCCGGTGCCCGCCTGCAGCGTGTGCACCTCGGTCGCGTCCACGCTGAACGGCGCAGTCACCGCGATGACCGGGGCCGCGGTATCGGTGGATCCGGTGACCGCGACGCTGCCGGTGGCGCCCGGCAGGGTCCACTCCGGGGTTCCAGGGGTGGCCGGCGCAGCGGTCGGACAGCCCGAATCCGGCCCGGCGGCCTGGGTTAGCGAGGATGCCACCGCCGGAGCCGTCGTCGTGCCGGCCGACGGGGTCGTGGTGCCGGAACCGCACGCAGCAAGGGTCACGGCGAAGGTGGCGGCGCAGGCACCGAGGGCCACAGCAGAGGGCAGGCGAGAAAAGTTCACGGTGGTCACGCTACAGCCGTGCGCTCCCCGGAAAGTCTTGGTCAGCACCGAACTCATTCTCAGCAAAGCCTCAGTCGCCGACGGCAAACTGTTGTCAGGCGCCTGGCGGCGCAACGGATGTGTTGACGAGAAAGTGAAGCCGAACGCAATGGACTACCGGTCAGGAAACCAGCCGCAGGACGGCCACCCCCAGTGGCAACCCAAAGATCCTGTGAATAACTCTAATTCGGGCCAATGGAGTCCCGGCGGGTATCAGTACGGTTACGGGCACGCAAGCACCACCGGACTGTATCCGCCACCGTACGGCCCCCATAACCAGAATGAGAGACCTACGTCACAGCAAAAGCCTCGGCAACGAACGAAGTCGCGTGTCGGCCTTTTGGTCTGCGGCACGGCCGTGGTGGCGATGGCCGCCGGTGCCGTGACGGCGGTCGCCGTCGTCGACCAGCCCGACCGCCCGACCGCCGGCGCCTCGGCACCGCTCGTCGCCGGGTCACCGGCTCCGAAGGCCGCGCCCGTCCCCAGCCAACCGACTGGCTCCGCACCCGTCGGATCGGTGGAACAGGTGTCGGCCAAAGTGCTGCCCAGCGTGGTGAAACTGCAGCTTGTCAGTGGTCAGGGTCGCGAGGAGGGCTCGGGCATCGTGCTGAGCTCCGACGGGCTGATCCTGACCAACAACCACGTCGTCGCAGCGGCGCAGGCCGCAGGCAATGGGCCGATGGCGGCCGAGGCCGGCCCTGACGACCTGTTCCCGGGTGGCCGCGGCGCCCGGCCGTTGCGTCCGGGCAGCGGCGGCCTGCAAGCCACCGTGACGTTCTCCGACGGCAAGACCGTGCCGTTCACCGTCGTGGGGACCGACCCGGCCGACGACATCGCGGTGGTTCGCGCCCAAAACGTCTCGGGACTCACCCCGATCTCCATCGGGTCGTCCAAGGAGTTGAAGGTCGGACAGAATGTCGTGGCCATCGGCTCGCCGCTGGGGCTGCAGGGCACGGTGACCACGGGAATCATCAGCGCACTGGACCGTCCGGTCGTCACCGGCGACGGTCAGTCCGGTCAACATTCGGTGATGAGCGCAATACAGACCGACGCCGCGATCAACCCCGGCAACTCCGGCGGCGCGCTCGTGGACATGAACGGCGACCTCATCGGCGTGAACTCGGCGATCGCCTCCCTTGGCGGCGGCCAGGACTCACAGGCAGCGCAAAGCGGGTCGATCGGTCTCGGCTTCGCGATTCCGGTGGACCAGGCCAAACGCATTGCCGACGAACTGATTTCGACCGGAACCGTCCAGCACGCCTCGCTCGGTGTGCAGCTCAGCGCCGATGACAGCGACCAGGGCGCACTGGTCGCCGGCGTCGCGGACGGCAGCCCGGCCGCAACGGCAGGAGTGCCGGAGGGGGCGGTGATCACCAAGGTCGACAACACCGTGATCGACGGCCCGGAGTCACTCGTCGCGGCGATCCACTCCAGAGCACCCGGCGACAGCGTCACGCTAACCTACGCCGACCCGTCCGGGGCATCCCACACGGTCGGTGTCACTCTCGGGCAGATGCAGTCCTAAACAGGCTGACGCACAACAGAATCACCGGACTCCGCTCACACCGGCTGACCGCGTCGTACGCTCAACGGCAATGCTGGACAATTCCGAGATCCGCTTCATGCCGGTGGGCGCGCGGCGCCTGGCGTACGAAGTGCGCGGTGAGGGCCCGGCATTGGTCGCCCCGGCGTGGTGGGTGAGCCATCTCGAATTGGACTGGCAGAACCCGGACGTCCGGCGATTCTGGGAGGGTGTGGCGGATGGCTACACGCTGATCCGCTACGACCGACTCGGCGTGGGGATGTCGGACCGTGACGTCGAGGAGTCCGATCTGACCCTCGACGGTGAGATCGCGACGTTGCGCGCTGTGCTCGACGAGCTCGAACTCGACCAGGTGACCCTGCTCGGCGGGTCATCGGGCAGCTGCACCGCGGCCGCCTTCACCGCGACTCACCCGGAGCGCGTCGAGCGGCTCGTCTTATACGGGTCGTACCCGGATGGCAGCGCGCTGACCGCACCCGGGGTCGGCGACGCGATCGTGGCTGCGGTGCGCGCACATTGGGGGCTCGGCTCACGCATGCTCAGCGACATCTTCCTGGGCAGGGCCAGCGCCACCGACCACGAACGCTTCGCGCGGCTGCAGCGAGACTCAGCGACCGCCGAGACCGCCGCCGCGTTGTTGAGCGGGGTGTATCGCCTCGACGTACGCGCGCACCTTCCGCGTGTGCGCCGGCCGGCAACCGTCGTGCACCGCCGCGACGACCGCGCGGTGCCCTACCGTTTCGGGCGGGAGGTGGCGGCCGCCGTTCCCGGAGCGACATTGATTCCGCTGCAAGGACAGTCGCACTTCCCCTGGCACGGCGATGTCGACACGGTGGTTCGCGCCTGCCGGCAGGGCCTGGCACGGCCCGAACAGTCAGCCGCCGCCGGCCCGCCGGTGCCGGTCATGCTGTCGCGCCGCGAGCGCGAGATCCTCGGCTGCGTCGCACACGGTCTTGGCGATCGCGAAATCGCCGAGCATCTGCACGTGAGCCCGCACACCGTACACCGGCACGTCGCCAACATCCGCCACAAGCTCGGTGCATCGTCCCGCACGGCCGCCGTCGCCACAGCCGCGCGACTGGGCCTCGTCTAGCGGTCGGCCCAAACACACTACGAGGGCAATGTGAGGATGCATGCTGGGGGCATGCAGGTTTCCATGTTCGGCCAACTCAGTGGATTCGGCACCGAATCGCCGATCGACGCCACCATCGCCAACCTCGCGATGCTGCGCGACGAGGGATTCAGGCGCGTGTGGATGAGCCAATTGCCTTACGAGCCAGACCTTCTCACAATACTGGCGATCGCCATGCGCGAGGTCGACACCATCGAAGTCGCCAGTGGCGTGGTGCCGATCCAGAATCTGCACCCGATGCTGATGGCTCAGCGGGCACTGACGGTGAGCCTCGCCTCGAGCGGGCGGTTCATCCTCGGACTGGGCATGACCCACCAAGCCGTCACCGAGGGAATGTGGGGCATCCCGTGGGACAAGCCGGTGCGCAGGCTCAACGAATACCTCGACGGCCTGCTGCCGCTGCTGCGCGGTGAGCCCGCCGACGCCGCTGGCGAAACGGTGACCACCCGCGGTGCGCTGATGATCTCGGGAGCGCCGCGGCCCGACGTCTATATCGCAGCGCTCGGCCCGCAGCTGCTCAAGATCGCCGGGCGGCGCACATCGGGCACCTGCACCTGGATGACCGGACCGAAGACGCTCAGCCAGCACGTCGGCCCTGCGCTGCGTCAGGCGGCCGCCGACGCCGGGCGCGCGAGCGCCGTCCGCGTCGCCGCATCGCTGCCGATCAGCGTCACCGATGATGTCGACACCGCCCGCAAGCAGGCCGCCGAACAGTTCGCGATGTACGGTCAGCTGCCGTCCTACCGGGCGATGCTCGACCGCGAAGGGTATGCGGGCCCGCAGGATGCCGCGATCATCGGTGACGAGGACACCGTGCGCGGTCGGCTCGACGAGCTGGCCGCGGCCGGCGTCGACGAGTTCGTCGCCGCCACCTTTGATCCGTCGCCCGAGGGACGCGCACGCACCCGGGCGCTGCTGCGCGCCTACGACTCGTAGCGTCGGACCGACTACAACTCCCCACCGGCGCAGACGCATCCCGTCGACCGACCTTTTCGCCCGTGAGATAGATCACTTGACAAGCGCGGAATCGCAGGTAGCCGGCCCCCGCTTGTAGCAGGCAGAGCACTCACGGACGGGGACGACCTCATGAACACATCACTGGCCCGCACGGCCACCGCCAGCCGAACGGCGGCCTTCGCCGCGTTTGCGTTCCTCGCGCTCGTCGCCGGGACGATCTCGGGCCCCGTCGCCACCGCCAACGCCGCAGAAGACTCCTGCGCTGCCGTCGAGGTGGTATTCGCCCGCGGCACCTTCGAGGCTCCCGGAGTGGGTGCCACCGGCCAATCCTTCGTCGACGCGTTGAGCGCGCGGCTACCCGGCCAGACGGTCGAGGCCTACGGGGTGAATTACCCGGCGTCGCTGAACTTCGGTCAAGCCGTCGACGGTGTCGCCGACGCCGTCAACACGATCCAGGCGATCAGCACGCAGTGCCCGGCCACCAAGATCGTGCTCGGCGGTTACTCACAGGGGGCGGCGGTGGCCGGCTACACGACCTCTGGCACGGTGCCCGCCGGGATCGCCTTGCCCGCCAGCATCTCCGGGCCGCTGCCCGCATCGGTGGCCTCTCACGTCGCGGCGGTCGCGCTGTTCGGCACGCCCGATTCCTGGTTCTTGGGCTTGGCTGATCGCAACGCGCCACCGATCACCATCGGTGATCTGTACGCGGGCAAGACGATTCAGCTGTGCGCCACCGGCGACCCGGTGTGCTTTCCGGGTGGGCTCGACCGATCCGCGCACAGCTCGTACCGGTCCAACGGTATGACGGACCAGGCCGCCGATTTTGTGGTGAGCAAGCTGGGTCTGCCCGCCCCGTCGGCGACGCTGGTGCAGACCGCCGCGCAGGTCGAACCCGGCAACTGATCCGCCGACCACTCGGCCAGATCTAGCCGGTGGGTTGTTCGCGGCTCGCGTTGTCGCGCGTCGCGTGATGACCCTGGTGCACCGGCGACTGCCACGTGTAGGGCTCCTCCGGATGGCCGGAGCCGCCCAGAATAAAGGTGCGATCGCTGCGATTGGCCCGGGCGATCGAGGCCATCCAGGTGGCGACGGTGCTGAAGCGGTTACGCACGCCGGTGAGGAACGCGATGTGAATGAAGCCCCATCCGAGCCAGCCGAGGATGCCATACATCTTGACCGGCCCGGCCTGGAGCAGGGCATGCCCGCGGCAGATGTATGCCGCGGAGCCGAGATCGCGGTAACGGAAGTTCTTGCGTGCGCCCCTGCCGAGGTCGCGCTTGATGCAGGCGGCGGCGTGCAGACCACCCTGCATGGCGTTTTCCGCGACGCCCGGTAGCCCGTCGCGGCCGGCGAGGTCGCCGATGACGAACACCTCGGAATGTCCGGGCACCGACAAGTCGGCATCGACCGCGATGCGTCCGCCGCGGTCGGTCTTGGCGCCCAACACTTCTGCGGCATGCCTGGCGAAGGGCACCGCCTCGACCCCGGCCGTCCACAACACCGTTCGGGTGGCGTAGTCCCGGTCCGGCGTGCCGTCCTTCGAACTGACCGTCACCCCGTCGCGGCGGACGTCGGTGACGTGCACACCGAAATGCATCTCGACACCCAACTTCTCGAGCTCAGCCGTCGCTCGATCGGTGAGCGCCGGCGCGAAGCTCTTGAGCACCCGATCGCCTCCGTCGAACAACATCACCCGGGCTTCCTCCGGCTCGATCTTGTGGAACTCGTTGGCCAGCGCACGGGTCGCGAGTTCCCTTATCTGCCCGGCCAATTCGACGCCGGTGGGTCCGGCTCCGGCGACGGCGAAGGTGAGCCACTCGTCGCGCTCGGGGCCGGGCGGTAACGTCTCGGCGATCTCGAACGCGGCGAACACCCGGCGCCTGATACTCAGCGCGTCGTCGAGTGTCTTCATACCGGGCGCCCATGCCGCGAATTCCTCTTTACCGAAGTACGATTGGCGCATTCCGGCGGCGATCACCAGATAGTCGTAGTCGAGCTCGAACATCGACTCGTCGGGCCGGCGTGCCGTGACGCGACGAGCGTCGGCGTCTAGCCGGATGGCCTCACCGAGCAGGGTCGTGACATTTCGGTGGCGGGCGAGTTCCTCGCGCAGTGAGCGGCTGATCTGGCCGATGCTCAGCGTCCCGGTCGCACATTGGTAGAGCAACGGCTGGAAGACGTGGCACGCTGCGCGGTCGAGCAGCGTCACGTCGACATCGACCCGTCCGAGTCGGCGAGCGCAGAACAGCCCGCCGAACCCGCCACCGATGATGAGCACTTTGGGGCGTGGACTACCCATGTCGGATGAACCTCGTTGCTCTCGTCGGTGTGCGGTGCGCTGCCTATATCCTGCCGCTCCGGCAGGCGTACCCGTTCGGTAGTCGATACCCACCTGCCGCAACCCCGGCCGCGGCGACGTCGAAATGCTGTTAGACGAGGTGGGCACCAGTTGGCCGATAACGGCCCGGTCGTCGCACGATGCTGCCAGGATCGAACGTCAACGCCGCGGTCTGGAGGGTGCGCGTTGTCGTTTCAGAATCACCGCGTGCGTTGGTGGGTCTCGGCGGTGGTCATCGTCGCGTGCTCAGTCAACGCACTCGCACTGTGGGGTGCGGCCACGGCGCAGCGCATGCAGTTCGTGCTGGAAGCGGCTGTCACTCTTGCGGCGCTGATACTTGGCCTGGTCATAGTGCGTCGGCTGACAGGCGCACAGCGGTGGTGGCGGGGGTGGCTCATCGCGGCGATGGCCGTCTTCTTGGCGGCCGAACTGTCGTGGCGGCGCGGCGGCGCCGCCGAGCAGGGCGCAACCGCGCCGTGGCCGGTGGTGGCGGCGTACTTCCTCGCCGCGACGTTGTTCTGCACGGCAATGGTGTTGCTGGTGCGCTCCGGGCACGAAGGGCAACCGCGTCCTGCGGTACGGCTCTGGCCGGGGGTGGTGACCACTGTGCTCGACGGCCTGGTGAGCACGCTGGCCTTCTACCAGCTGATCTATCTGGCCCGGTTGGGGGCCGTCGCCGGTGCGGCGCTGCCACGGTCGACCAACACCGCCGTGGTGTTCGCGATCGCCGCCGTCGAACTCGCCGTGGTGGTGGCCGCCGTCCTGGTCGCGATGTGGTACCCGCCCTATCGGCCTGGGCGGGCCAACTACATGCTGCTCGCCGCCGCGGTGTCCATCCTGGTGTCGGCGGACCGCCTGCTGGCCTACCTCCGCAGCCTCGAGATCGCCAGTCTGGATCTGTGGGTCGGTATGGGGTTCGTCATCGCCCCGCTGCTGATCGGCTTGGGTCTGCTGGAATGGCCGCCGCGGACCCGTCCGGAGCACGTCGACGAGGACGAACTGCCGACCAACTGGGCGCAATTGACCCTGCCATATGTGGGTTTCATGGGCAGCGCGGCGCTGGTCACGTTCAACGTGCTCGCGGGCCGGGGGATCGACCCGTTCTTCGCCGTCACCTATCTCGTCTTGGCGTTGCTCGTGGCGACCCGCTACGTGGTGGCGATGCGGATCCAGCGGATGCTGACCGACCAGCTGGTCGATGCCAAGCGCCGGCTTGCCCACCAGGCGCACCACGACGCGCTGACCGGCCTGCCCAATCGGTTGTTGTTGGCACAGCGACTCAACGAAGCGATACGCAGCGGTCCGTTCGTGCTGATCTTCGTCGACATCGATGACTTCAAGGAAGTCAACGATCGCTTCGGGCATGCCGCCGGTGACGAGCTGCTGTGCGCGATCAGTGCTCGGCTGCGCAACTGCCTGGGACCTGAGGACACCCTCGCTCGGATCGGGGGCGACGAGTTCGCCATCCTCATCGCCGGTGCCGTCGATGCCCCCGAGATGGTGGCCGACCAGCTACGGGAGGAGTTGCGAAGCCCGTTCTCGGTGCACGGTACGTCAGTGCGCGTGCGCGCCAGCATGGGTCTGGTCAGTCCCGGATACGATGGCCTGCCGCCGACATCCGACGATCTTCTCCGACAGGCCGACATCTCGATGTACACCGGCAAGCGCCTCGGCAAAGACACCGCCGTGGTCTACCGGCCGGCGTTCAGCGTGTCGGAGGATTTTCCGACGGCGCTGCGGCAAGCGAAAGGCGGTGTTCCGCACGGCTTCATGCTCAAGTATCAGCCGATCGTCTCCCTTCCACACGGCATCCCGGTCGCCGTGGAGGCGCTGGCCAGGTGGACGACACCGAGCGGGATGCAGATTCCGCCCGAGACGTTCGTCTCGCTTGCCGAAGCCAACGGAATGGGCGCCGAACTCGATGCGCTGGTGCTCGATCAGGCGTGCGCCGAGATCCAGGGCGCAGGCCTCAACGTCGACGTGCACGTCAACATCGGTGCCGCGCGACTGGGCAGCGCCGAATTCGAAGGCGTCGTGAAGCGCACGCTCGCCCAGCACGGCGTACCCGCCAGCAGGCTGGTCCTGGAGATCACCGAAACGGTTCCGATCGTCGACCTCGTGGACGGGGCGGCCGCGATCAGGCGGCTGAACGATATGGGTATCCGGGTGGCACTGGACGACTTTGGCGCGGGGTACAACTCGCTGACGTATCTGCATGAACTACCCGTACAGATCGTGAAGCTCGACCGCGGCCTCGCGGTGGGTGTCGACCCCACCCGTAATCTCACCCTGTACCGCTCGGTCATCGGCCTCTGTGGGGCGTTAGGTCTTACCGTGATCGCCGAGGGAATCGAGACCGCCGAGCAGGCGGAGACGATATTCGAGGCTGGTTGCGAACTGGCGCAAGGCCACCTCTTCGGGCGGGCGAGCAAACTCGCCGCGATACGCGCATCATCGCCAGTGAGGTGACGGTTCCGCTTGCAGCACTTCGGCTTTCAGCGGTGTTCGGGCACGATCGGCAGATAATCGCCGTCATAACGGGAGAGCACAACTTCGAGTCGCGGCACTCGCTCGGTGAGCTCGCCGCGCAACCGGGGCGGGTCGCCCACATCATTGGGCCACAGGTAGCGCCACGCCGTGTAGCTGTTCACCATCTCATATGCGTGAAAGCCGGCGTCGATGAAAGGGCGCAGCACGTCGATCGGTCGCAGAGCAGGGTCGGGCCACCACTGCGGTGACAGTTCGACGACGATCTCGGCATCGGGGCGAAGCGATCCGATCAGGTCACTCATTCCGGCCAGGACATCGGGCTCGGCACCCTCGACATCGATCTTGATGAGCCGGATCGACGCGATCTCGTCCACCGTCAGCATCTGGTCCAGCCGCAGCGCCTCGACATTCGATTCCGCAGTCAACCCTCGCGATGCCAGCGTGGTCGACATCCCAGCGTTGCCGGCCGGACCAGCGAAAATCGTCAGCGTGCCGGGTTCGGCCGCCGCAGCCTTGTTCACCAGGCGGACGCGGTCGCCGAACGCGTCGGCCGCGACGTTGCGCCGCAATTCGTCGAACATCGCCGGCGATGCCTCGACGGCGATCGCACAGCCGCCGGCGGTCAACGAGCGTGCGGCCAGCAGGGTGTAGTAGCCGATGTTCGCTCCGACGTCGACGAAGACGTCGCCCCGGCAGAGTCGGCTCGCGATGAAGCGGGTCAGATCCGGTTCCCACTCCTGAAACACCCAGATGTAGGTCCCGATGATGTCCGGAACGCGACACGGAAGGGTGGCGCCGAAGCTTGTTCGACCCAGCAGGGGAATCATCCGACCCACCCAGGTGCGGGCGTGCAACAGCAGGGACAACGCAGCGAAGACCGGAACGAGAAGCGCGCTGCGGACAACCTTCTCCACCAGTGGAACCGAACTTTTCGGCGTTTGCAGCAGCTGCGCGATCCAGCGCAACGCAAGCGCGTATCGTGCTGCTCGGTCAGTGGGATTCGGCGCCGTTGCGTAGTCGCGGGAGAGCTCCGATCGACTGACCAGAGCCACCCCGACTCCAAATGTCACGGCCTCAGCGCGAGGGCCGAACCAGTCGTAGCTCTGAGTTGTCGTATTCGATCTTTGCTGACGCACCCGAGAAAGTCTCACTCGCACACCCCCGGTAAACACAAAGCAAATCACCAGGATTTAACCAGACAATTGACAGATGCGTAACCATCTGCACCATTGCCAACTACTGCATTTCGCCGCAGTCGTCGAGACCAAATGCAGTAGTCACAAACCTTGTGACCAAAGGCCTGAGGGGCTAGAGTCTCGCAGTCCCGCCCTGGAAGATTCCTTCCCCTGTACGGATTTCATTGCGGCACCAGACTTTTCGCATAAGCGGGGCGCAAAAAGCCCTGCAGCACGTCGCTGACAACCCCCGACGTCGGCGCTGGGGTCATTTTCGATACCATTGGTGCCATAATTGTGAGCGGCGATGGGAGACAGCGATGCGGGTGGCGGTTACCGGCGGAACCGGTTACGTAGGTGCGCACACCGTGCGGGCGCTGTTGCAGGCCGGCCACGCCGTGCACCTGCTCGCCACACCTGCCGACGCCGGGGCACCCGTCGTCAAGGAGTTGAGCCGGCTCGGTGAGGTCAGTGTCCTCACCGGCGACATCCGCGACGATGCCGTGGTAGAGCGACTGCTCGACGGCAGCGACGCCTTGATCCATGGGGCGGGCATCGTCGGCACCGATAAACGACGATCCGAGTTGATGTGGGAGATCAACGCCCACGCCAGTGAGCGCATCATGAACCGTGCGGTGGCGCTCGACCTCGACCCCGTCGTGCTGGTCAGCAGCTACAGCGCGCTGTTCCCCGGGCCGGCGGGGTGCACGAT